>CAYQAQ010000109.1:0-8109 GCA_964415495.1 uncultured candidatus Brocadiaceae bacterium
ACGACCACCGCCGCCGCCGCCTTCGCCGCCCGCAGCGCGACGATCTTCGGCTGCGCGCACGGTCAGATTACGACCGCCGCAATCCTGGCCGTTGAGCGCATTGATGGCGGCTTGGCCGTCTTCGGCCGAGCCCATGGTGACGAACGCGAAGCCGCGGCTACGGCCGGTGTCGCGATCGGAGATGACCTTAGCGCGCGACACGGTACCGTGCGCGGCGAAGAGTGAGGTCAGGTCGTCGTCTGAGATCGACCAGGGCAGGTTGCCAACGTAGAGTTCCAAGAAAAACCTCGATAGAACGCCTTGTGGCGTCCGCAGATGACGTATATGAAGACGTCGGGAGAACGGCGCGACTCGCGCCGAGATGAGCGTAACGGCAGGAAGCCGTTACCATGAACCCTGCATCATTATAGCGGGGTTAGGAAAGCTAGGGGGAAAACCAAGGCCTTTCCATTTCCCCGGTCCGGAAGCCTGAGGAGTGCCCCGGTCCGGAAGTCCGGAAGTCTGGCAGTATGGGATGTCTGTCGAAAACGAGAAGCTGCGTGTTGGCCGAGGAGCCACTGAAGCGCCGAACCAATTGCCAACCGCAAGACCTCCGGACTTCCGGACCTCTATTCGGCCGCAAACGGCGCGATCGTCACCGCCGGATTGCCCAGCGTGCCGCGAATGCGTGCACGGGCGAGATGGCTGGAGGTCGTACTGAGCAGCCACGCGGCGACATCGCCCAGGCCCGGGATGATCTGCAGCAGGGCGAATTCGGGATACGGAATGGCAATGACATCGAGGCCGCCATCAAAACCGACGGTGCCGATGAGCGATACGGTGGCGCCACTGGTGGTGATGCGGGCACCGCGCAGGCGCAGCAGATCGCCTTCGAGTTCGACCCGGGCTTCCGCGCGGTCGCGCCCAGCCGGTGCGCGTGCATCGCCGAGCAGCAGACTCGACAGCGGACCCAGGCGCAGCAAGTCGCCATTGCGAATGGTGACAAAGCCACGCCCGCTGTCCGGTCGGGGGCCGAGCGGAATTTCCATCTCGAACCAGCCTTCGCCGGTGCCGCTGACGCCATCGGCGCCGCCACCCATTTCTTCAAGGAAGGTCGCGAGATCGACGTCGTTGAATTCGACGCGCAACCGCAGCTCGTTGCTGGTGAAGTCGATGGAGAGCACGCAGGTGGCCTGGCCACCCGCGAAGCGGGCGCGAATATCGCCGATGTGCAGCCGGTCATCCGTGAGCACGGGCGTGCCGGTGACATCACGGAAGACAAAGCCGAAGACCGAGACCCGATCCGCGTGTAGATCAGCGTTGGCCAGGGCACGCAACGCGCCGGCATCGACCGCGGGAAGCGTCCACGTGCTGAGCACAAGCAGCGCCGCAATCAGCATCGAGGTCGTTCGCGCGTGCGCTGGCATCACCGGTCTCATGGCCGTGTGGCTTCAGCCAGTGCGACTTCAGCCGAGGCAAGCGCGGCCAAATGTGTTTCCGCTACTGCCCATATATGCGCCGCCGGATGGTTGACCGCCAGCGTGCGCGCGGCCGCGCGTCCGGCACCGGCGAGCAGATGAATACCGACCTCAACGTCTGAGCGCAGCCAGCGGTTGCAGTCATCGCGAAATGCAGCGAGCGCGCTGGAATGCAGGGCGCAGGCGGCGAGCAGTTCCGCGGGCACCTGCGCAGCCGCGGTTTCGGCGGCTGCGATGGCGGCTGCGTTCTGTTCGGCCTTCGCTTGCCGTACGGCAGCATAAGCAGTGGCATCGGCATCGGCCAAGCGCAGGCACGAGGCGGCCGCGGCATCGAGGGCCGTGGCCAAATTGGTCGCGGCCATCGCCACGGCGGCATGCTTCGGCCCGTCGGTGTAGCGTGCGGCCATGGCTCCCGCTGCGCAGCCGAGCGCGGCGGCAATCGCCGCCGCTGCGCCGCCCCCAGGTGTCGCCTGACGTGCGGCCAGCGCCGCGACCAGCGCGCCGATGCGCTCATCCGCAGCGGCATTCGCCATTAGGCCTGCTCCGCGCTCGCCGCGAGCGGCACCGCGGCCTGATCGTTGACGCGCTGAATGCGCGCCCCGAGTTTACGCAGGCGTTCTTCGATGCGTTCGTAGCCACGGTCGATGTGATAGACGCGCGAGATCTTGGTTTCGCCTTCAGCGGCCAAGCCAGCGATAACCAAGGCGGCCGAGGCGCGCAGATCGCTCGCCATGACTTCCGCACCGGATAGACGATCAACGCCTTGAATCACGGCGACACCGTTATTCACGGCGACGCGTGCGCCCATGCGCTTGAGTTCGGCCGCAGCCATGAAGCGTTCGGGATAAATGCGTTCGGTTATGGTGCTGGCCCCATCGGCCAAGGCCATCAAGGCCATGGTCTGCGCCTGGGCGTCAGTGGGGAAAGCGGGATAGGGCAGCGTGACCATTTCGGTGCCGCGCCACGTTTCGCTCGGCACCACGGTCAAGGTCGAGGCATTGCGCGTGTCGACGCGGATGCCCATCTGACGCAACACATCGAGCACCGCGAGCAGATGATCGACGCGCGCACCGGTAATGGTAATCGGTGAACGCGTGATTGCACCAGCGATGAGGAACGTAGCGGCTTCGATGCGATCCGGAATGACTTTCCAATCGGCGCCTTTGAGCTTTTTAACGCCCTTGATCGTGATGCGCGGACTGCCGACGCCGCTGATACGCGCGCCCATGGCATTGAGGCAGTTGGCGAGATCGGCGACTTCGGGTTCGCAGGCCGCGCACTCAATGACGGTAGTGCCTTGCGCCAGCACGGCCGCGCTCATCACATTGGCGGTGGCGAGCACGGACGAACCGAACTTGCCGCCGAGATAAATCTGCGCGCCCTTGAGGCCGCCACGCGGTGCTTTGGCGTGGATGTTGCCGTGATCGAGCGTGATCTTGGCACCGAGGGCCTCTAGACCTTTGAGGTGCAGATCGATCGGCCGTTCACCGATGACGCAGCCGCCGGGCAGACTCACCGTGGCATGACCGCGTTTCGCGAGCAGGGGGCCAAGCACGCACACGCCCGCGCGCATCTGCTTCACCAGCTCATACGGCGCGCAGCTGTTATAGCTGTCGACCACGCGCGTGCGCACCGTGCGCCCTTGCCATTGGCTTTCGACCCCGAGCGTATTCAGGATCTTAACCTGGGTCTGAATATCGCGCAGCAGCGGGATATTGGTGAAGCGGCACGGCGCGTCGGTCATCAAGCTGACGGCAAGAATCGGCAACGCCGCATTCTTGGAGCCATTGACGGCGATCGAGCCGGAAAGGCGGTGACCGCCCGTGATGACAAATGCGTCCATGGCGGCATGCTAGCACGCTGGGGCAAAACAACAGCCCAGTGCGTGGTGTGCGTCCGGGGTTCTGGGTTTGGCGTCCTTTAGTGTCCTGCGTCCTGCGTCTACCGGTTCGGAATCGAAATGTCGAACAAGGTCCACGAATGAACGTGGTGCAAACCACAAGTGTCCTCGTCAACGCGACGCAGGACGCAGGACGCTCCTCGCCGTGCTTGTAGACTCAGACCACACCCGCACGATGCCCGCCGCATGCGCACCCTCTTGGTTTCTCCGCCGCTTCGCGTCGGCGTCATTGCCGTGATCGGGGACGAGGCCCACCACGGCCGTACGGTGCTGCGGCTCGACGCCGGCGATCCCATCCGCGTGGCTGATGGTGCCGGACGCGCTGCCCTCGGCACCGTTGTCGCGGTTGAACGGCATGTCCTCCGCATCCGCGTCGAGGCCGTCGACGAGGTGCCGCCGCTGCCCGCTTACGACCTGACCGTGGCCGTCGCACCACCCAAAGGCGACCGCTTCAGCGAATTGGTGCGCGGCCTGACCGAGCTGGGCGTTGGTACGATCCTGCCCTTGGCCTGTGCGCGTGGTGAGCGCATGCCGACGCTCGATCGTGCTCAGCGCGTGGCGGCTGAAGCCCTTAAGCAGTGCCGCCGTGGAACCCTGCCGCAGATCGGTCCGGTGGTGGAAATCGCGACGTTGGCGAGCCTGCCCGGAGAGCGCATAGTCCTTGACCAGGCCGGGACTTCCGCCCAGCCTGCCCGACCAGCGAGGCCCACCGTGTTGATCATTGGACCAGAAGGCGGATTCACCGACGACGAGCGTGCTCGTCTGCGTGCCGATGGCGCGCGGGCCGTGCGTTTGGCCGGTCCGATTCTGCGTATCGAGACCGCCGCGCTGGCCGCCGCCGCCGTGTGGACCGCGGCTTGGGAAACGCCATGACTGACTTGACTGACGTTCCCGCATCAGCGGCATCCGCAGAACCGGCGGCTCCGGTGGCACCGCCCAAGCCAGGTTTTGCCTTCACGGATCCGGGCTGTCGCAGCGAGATTCGTCTCGGCTCTTTGATGGTGCTGATCGGCGTCTTCATGTGGGGCTGGCTCGGCCCCGGCTGGGCGAGTCCGCTGGCGTGGCTGGGCGTGCCGCTGGTTTTAGTGGGCGTCGTACTGCAAGTTCGTGACGCCAAGCGTGAAGGCCGTCCCGGCTATCCGTGGAAGCTCGGCTTGGCGCTCGGCGTCGGCGGAGTGCTGATGGCCTTCGACCTGACCTATCGCGAACGCTATGACGCGGCCCTGCATCTGCAGCTGACGGCGGTGCTGCTGTGCATTCCCGGTCTGTGGATTTTGGCGTGGTGGCCAGTGGCACGGCGCGCGGCCGCCGCGCAGGTGGCCGCATGACGCGCCATCAGCAGATGCTCGCTATCTGGGGCGGCGGGGCTCTGGTCGTGCTGATCGTCGCCGGCGTGATCTTGAGCGGGCGGGCTGACCGTCTCGCCACGGCGCGCGCGGAAGCGGAGCGTCTGCACGGTGCCTACCAGCGGCTGTATCCCGCCGAAGGCCGGCCCTCGCGCGAAGCCTTGGATGCCGGCAAGCGGTTGCGTGATCATCAGGCGCAGGCCCTCAAAGAGGCCGAAGAAGCGCTGATCGCCACCTTGCCGGATGATTATCGCCGGACCGATGTCAATCAAACCGGCAGCCGCCTGAGCGCCGATCTTGCGTCGTTGCGACAACGGGCGCAGCGCCAGAAAGTCGCGCTGCCGGCGCAACTCCCGTTCGAACGCGGCTTCGATAGCGATGAGGCCAAACGGTCGCTGCAACTCGCGCAATTGTACGTCTATCGCACCCTGCTCGACCTGAGCATGGATTCCGGAGTGACCCGCGTCAGCGAGGTGCGCGAAGGCGTGCCGTATCGCAATGCCAGTTCCACCTACGCGGTGCTGCCGTGCGAGATCGGCGTCGACGGTAACTACGAAGCTATCGTGCAATTGATCGACACCTTGCGTGCGCGGCATGAGGGCGGCTTCGGCGTGCGCGATCTCAAGCTCGTGCAGGGTCCGCAAGGCGTGCAGGCGACGATTCTCGCGACCTTCTTGACCCTGCATGATCCGGCCTGGGACCTCCATCCGATCAGTGGTGTGCCGGCGCGGGTCGGGACCATTCCCGCTTCAGATGCTGGTGGTCGTCGGCCTCGTTTGGGAGGTGGGTGATCATGGCGAACAAAGTCACTCCGCATCTGCTGGTGGCCGGCGTGATCGTGCTGATCGCGCTGCTGGTAACCGTCGGTCCGTTGCTGGGCGGGGCGGGATCCTATCCGATTGAGCGCACCGATCCCAAAGTCGCTACGCCGCCGGCAGCAATCGTGCCCGCCACGGTCGCAATCGACCCCTTGGTGGCCGGCATTGAGCGCATGCCGGTCGACAGCCCCTTTACGCTGCGCAAGACCGGGATCACCCGAGGTCCGCGCATAGGTATGCCGCCACCGCCGCCCTTGGATCTTCCGGTGCCGCCGTTGCTGCCGATGCCGATCATCGCCAACGGAGCAACGCCATGAGATCGCTGCTGTTCCTGGCGCTCCTGATCGTAAACGGCATCACGGCGGAAGAGCTGCCGCCGCTGTCCGTGGTCAAAAACGACGTGTTGATTCTCAAGGATGGCACGCGGGTGGTCGGATTGATCGACGAACTGCGTCCTGATGGCGTGGTGGTCTTTACCGAAATCGGCCGGCCACGTCCTCTCGTGTACCAACATGCGCAATATGACGCGATTGAAACTCGTCAGGATGCGGCGCAAGCGGTGCTTAAGCGCGGTCGTTTGCTCTTGGCTCGCCAGGATGCGCTAGGGGTTCGCCAGTGCATCATGTGGGGTGTCGATAACGATGCGGCCGACAGCAGCTTGACCTTGGCGTTGGAGGCGATGCCGATTTTCCCCACCGACACCATTCTCGGTTCGGTAACACTGGAGCTGCTGGAATCGCAAGGTCGCGGTGCTGAGCGTGAACCGATTGCTCGCGCCTTACTTGAACGGAATCCTCGCTTCGAACCCGCCTACGCTGTCTTGGCCGAATCCGTGCGCGCGCGCTCGGCGACTGCCGAACTGACCCAAAAGACTGATCGCTTCCTGGCCGTGATGCCGACCTCCCAAGTCGCCAATCGGATCAAAGCTGAACTGGCCGAAAGCACCGACCTGCGCGGCGCGCAAGAGGCCTTTCGCAAAGGTTGGAAGCTACATAACGATTTCGAGGCCGCGCTCGGGTTTGCGCGCACCAGCGTCATGCTCGGTGCCTATCCGCAGGCGCTCGAAGGCGCTACCGCGCTGGCCGACAACCAGCAGCATGTCGCGGCGGCGCGAGCCATCGCGGGCACGGTGCTGTTGGCGGATGGCCGGCTCGACGATGCACGTGCCGCGCTGAGCGCAGCCTTGGAAGATGGCACCCTGGGTGAGCCCTATGTCGGGTGGGCACGGTATAATCTCGGCTTGGTCGAGTATCGGCTTGGCAACGCTGCTGGTGCACGCAGTCGCTGGTCCGATGACAACAGCCCGATCGCGCAGCTCGCCTTGGCCATCGTCGATGCCAAGCCATTCGCCGGTGAGGCCAGCCTGCGTGATCCTGGTCTGATTGCCGTCGCCCGCGAACACAACGCCTGTATGGCTCTGCAGCGCGGTCACGCCGACCGTGCCTTGGCGGCCTTGGATGTACGGGGCAATGCACGGCATCAGTTCTTGGCCCAGATCGCGCAAGTGATCAAGACTGGTGGTGCAGAGGGAGTGCTGCGCCAGCTGGCCTTGGTCGACAATGTCGAATCATTGCGCTGGCGTGCGTATGGCCATTTGCTCGCTCGCCAATGGCGCGAGGCCGAAGCCGTGCTCGCCCGCCTGCCAGCCGACGATGGCTACGCAGCAGTCTACCGCATTTATGTCGCGGCAGCACAGAATGACATGGTGCGAGCAAAGGACCTTTTTCGCTCGCTCAGTCAGATCAGCAATGCGCCGGTCAATTACGTGGCTGTGCTTGCGGCTGAATATGCGGCCGACAACGACGAAGTGTTGATTGAAGACTTCGCGTGGGTTGATGGTGATCAGCTGGCCAGCGGTTGGCAGGTCGAAGCCATCGAAACCAATGTGCGCGTGCATGTGCGCAACAGCCAATTGGTACTCGAAGGCCGCCAATCGGCGGCACCGCAGCCGGTGTCGCGCGCGTGGCGTCTCACCGCTGCGGATCGGACGCGACAGATCTCGATGACCTTTGATATCGGTGCCATCGCCACCGCGCAGGTCGGCGTGGAAGTGCGCGATGAATCGCGCGGCAATGGCGTGGCGTGCGCTATTCTCGCCGACAACAAACTTGGCTACCGCATTCTCACCAACGGGACGTGGGGCGCGTGGCAGCCGCTGCCACTGCGCGTGGAGGGTACCAAACCAACCCTCCGTCTGGAACTTAACGCCGGACTGGTCTTCGCGGTGGCTTCGGACAATCCGGCCCAGCGCCATGCCCTGGGCGACGTGCGGTTGTCGACCACGGGCTTTTTGGCCGTCGGTCCCTTCGGCTTGGCTGAGGCGGGCACTAACTGGCGTCTCGCTGTCGATCGAATGGAATTGCAGATGCGAGCTGGCGCCCGGACTCGCCGATGAAGCGGCTGCACGCAGCTCTGCTCGGCAGTTTGCTGAGTACCGTGGGCGCGGCGGATTGGGATTATCGACCTCTGGTGAGTTATGCTGATAAAACCGTGCGCGCCGAATGGCGTGCGGGTTCAGCAACCACCGATTGGGCCTTGGCGCCTGGCAGTGGCGCGCGATCGACCCTCGATGGCGATGTCCTGCGCTG
>CAYQAQ010000110.1:0-5386 GCA_964415495.1 uncultured candidatus Brocadiaceae bacterium
ATGCCCATATCACGACCACGCCCTGGGGCGGAATCACACCGAAGGATCCGGAACGCTGGGTTCCGGCGGATCCCTCTGAGAAAATCGCCTTCGCGGTGCAGGTCACCGGGCGCATGTCATCAGCCTATCCCAAGCCGGACCCGGCAGGTAGTGAGAATGGGGAAGCGCGCACCGGCGTGCCGAGCTCGGCCCCGGTGAACGTGGTGGTGGTTGCGGACACCGACTTCTGTCATGAATGGTTCTTCCACCTCTACCGCGATGCTGGCCGCCTCGTCAGCGGTCAGCAGGACACCGCGTTCGTGCGCGATCTCCGCAATGTCCAGTTTGCGGCCAATCTGGTTGATGTGCTGGTCGGTGAGAACGAGCTGGTGGGTGTGCGCTCGCGTCGGCCGCCCATTCGGAAGCTGAGCTTCATCGACGAGCAGATCACCCTGGCTCGCAAGCAGAAGGGTATAGCCGAGGATGCGGCACGCGAGGCCGCCGCCGCCGAGATCACCATCGCCCAAGCGAAGCTGGAAGAGCACGTCGCCGGCATTGCCCAGCGCACCGATCTTGATGTGTCGGCCAAGGCCAACCTTGCCGAAGCCGCGCGCATGCAGCGCAGTCGCGCCTTGGAGGTGCAGATTCACCAGATCAATGCCGACATGGAGGCGCAGATCCTAGCGGCGCGTGCTGACCAGCAGCGCGGCATCGCGGGAATACGCACCAAAGTGCGCCTGTCCGCCATCATCATCCCGATCATCGTCCTCGCCGGCATCGCCTTGATGGTGTTCCTGCGTCGCATCATTCGCGAGCGCACCCACATCCCGGCCGCGCGTACTCGGAGCACGCCATGAAAGTTTTCATCCCTATTCTCGTCGTTTTCGTGCTGATCACCAGCGCCTTCGCCTGGATTCCGCGGCCCGCCGTGGTCGCCACGGGTCTGGAACGGGTCGGTACGGTCATTGGTCGCGAAGTCCCACCCGAGGAGATTGCCGACATCAGCGTCAGCACCTGGGATGATGCTGCCAAGGCAGCTCGCACTTTCCGCGTCCGTCGTCGGGGCGATGGCTGGATCATTCCCAGCCACTTCGATTATCCCGCTGACGGGGATCGCCAAGTCGGCCAGACCGCGGGCATCATCGGCGTTACCCGGGGTCGCTTCGTCACCGAAGATCCGTCCACGTTTGCGGAACTCGGCGTCATTGATCCCGGCAGCGAAAGGGCCGTCACTGCGGAAAAGCACGGCCGCCGGGTTACCTTGCGCGATGGTGCCGGAGCCGTCGTCATCGATCTGGTCGTCGGCGATTCCGCCGGCGACGGCACCTATTTTGTGCGTGAAGCCGACAGCAACGAGGTTTTCACGGCCAAGGTCGACGCGCACAATCTGCGCACCGGGTTCACGGATTGGGTCAAGCCGGACCTGCTGCAGATCTCGCGTGACGATATCCGCGCCGTACGCATCAAAGACTACTCCGTCGATGAGCGTAGCGGTCGCATCGATTCCCGCGCTGAGCTGGCCTTCACGCGCAGCGATGCCAACGCGGCGTGGGCCAGTCCGCAGGCACCGGCCGGTAAACAGCCGAAAAAGACTGAAGTTGATGCGGTGGTCAGCGAATTGACCTTCCTCCGCCTGGCCGGTATCCGGCCCTTTCAGGCCGAATGGCTGCAGCCGCGTGGTTTCTTCTTTGCCGAATCGCCGGCCCTGCTCGAGCGCCCCGATGCGATGGTGGTGTCGCTTGGCGGAAATCGCCGCGTCGCGGTGATCGGCAACGAAGGTGAAACCGTGGTCACCACCCGCAACGGCCTGACCTATCATCTGTTCTTCGGCGAAGTGGCGCTCGATGATGCCGCCGATATATCCGCAGAAGCGGCCGCAGCACCGGCTGAGGGCGAGGAAGCGCCCGCGACCGGGCTCAATCGCTATCTGGTAGTGTTTGTGCGCTACGACCCCGAGTCGGATGAGATCACCAAGGCGGCAGCCGCAACGCCGCCGGCCGAAGGCGAAACCACCACCGATCCGGCTAAGGAGCATCAAGAGGCGGTCGCCAAGGCCAATCGCCGCTTCCAGACCTTCTTCTATGTCATCTCCAACGCCTCCTTCGAAAAACTGCGGCCCAAGGCCGATGGTTTGTTCGAAGACAAACCCGCCGAAGCCAAGGCGCGCGGCAGCGATCAGACGGTTTCCGCCTGGTTGGCTGAGCACGGCCGCCGTCCTGGCGTCACCACCACCGCCAGCGGCCTGCAGTACGAAGTCGTCACCAAGGGCGCCGACGATGGCCGCCAACCCACCGATGCCGACACGGTCAAGGTGCGCTACACGGGCACCCGTATCGATGGCGAGCAGTTCGACAGCTCGGGCGAGAACACCGTCGAGTTCCCAGTTACCGGCGTCATCGCTGGCTGGACCGAAGCGCTCAAGCTGATGCGTCCCGGTGCGACCTGGAAACTGACCATTCCGCCCAATCTCGCTTATGGCGAAAGCGGTCAGGGTGAGCAGATCGGACCGAACGAGATTCTGCAATTCGACGTCGAACTGGTCGAGATCGTCGAATAAGAGGATTGCTACGGTCCGGAAGTCCGGAAGTCCGGAAGTCCAGCCTTTTGCAGGCCTTGTGCTCTCATAGGCGGTGCGCCATTCTGAGCCTCACGCGAGCGAGGGAGCACCGTGACGTTGATGACACCGCCTGGGAACGACTTCCGGACGTCCGGACGTCCGGACTCCCGGACGTTGTCCGGTCCGGTTGCCTTCATCGGTGACGTGCACGGCTGGGCCGATCGTTTGGAGCGCGTCCTCGATCAGATCGACGACATGCCGGTGTTTCTTGGTGATCTGATCGATCGTGGCCCCGAGGCACATCTGGTCCTCGATCGCGTGCGCGCCTTGGTTGAGGGCGGTTTCGCCGCCTGCGTCCTCGGCAATCACGAGTTTGCGCTCGTGCGCGGTTTGGGCGTGCCTGAACTCGGCATTGAGCCCTACCCGGAATTGTATCAGTCGTGGCTGCGCGGCTACGGTGGTCGCGCCGTGTGCATGGCCTATGACGTGCCCTCTGGCGAACCCGAACCGCTGCGCCGACGTCTTGGCGAGCGCCTCGCCTGGCTCGCGGGTTTACCGTGGGTGTTAACCAGTGGCGGTGGTGAACCGGAATGGATCGCGGTTCACGCGGGTCTGGGTCTGGAGCCCTGGCGTCGGCAGGTGGAGGATCTGCGCGCGCCCGCAGCCTGGTGGCAATTCGGTCCGCCCGAACTGCCGCCAGCGCTGTACAACAAAGCGCGGGCGCGGCTGGTGCCGCGTGATTTACCGCTAAAGACCTGCGTCGTCAGCGGCCATACGCCGGTACCCGCCGCCGTGGTGACGCGCAATCGCATCCTCTGCGATACCAGCGGCGGATTGCCGCAGCGGAACCTGTCTGCGGTGTGTTGGCCCTCCGGCCGTATTGTCAGCAGCTGACGAGAAGGGCTCGGATGGTTGCCCTCGCCGCTCGCCTCTCAGCTCACGGCACCGTAATCGGCACCCCTGGATCCGCGGGCAGGCCGGGATCGCTGCCGAGCAGCAGCACCAACGTGTAGGCGACGTAGCCAGCGAGCAGAATGATGCCGTGCTTGCGGCCGATGCGCTCGCGGAAAAAAATCCCGGGCACGATGGCGATCAGGAAAGCGCCCATCCACCAGAGATCGATACCCAGCGTGCCGGCATTGACCGGCAATGGCACGACGAGGCCAGTGATGCCGAGTATGCATAACGTATTGAACAAATTCGAGCCGATGATGTTGGCGATGGCCAGATCGGTGAAGCCGCGCCGCGCCGCTTGCAAGCTGGCGAAGAGTTCAGGCAGACTGGTGCCGACCGCGACGACCGTCAGACCGATGACGCGTTCCGACAGGCCGATGACTTGGGCGAGGACAATGGCCCCGACCAGGCAGATTTTGCCGGCGATCAATAATGCCGCTAGGCCGCCGGCGATGCGCCACCAGGGATGCGAGGGCGCAGCAGGGTCGGCTTCGGTCGGCGGAATGCTGCCGGAACGCATGGCCAAGAACACGTAAACGACCAAGGCCAGCAGCAGGCCGGCGGCTTCATAGCGGGCGATCTTGGGATTCGCGAGTCCCAGCGGCCACACGCAGGCGATCAAACCGGCGCTGGCGAGCAGCAAGAAGGGCAGATCGAGGCGTCGTGTCGACAGCGGCACTCGGGTCGAAGCGATGACCAGGGTGATCCCGAGAACCAATCCGATATTACAAATGTTCGAGCCCACCACGTTGGCAATGGCGATGGCGATGGGGCCGTCGGCGTTGATCGTTCCACCGGCAGCGTCGGCGCGAGCGGCAACCGCGGCAGACAGGCTGACGACCAGTTCGGGAGCGCTGGTGCCGAAAGCGACGATGGTGGCACCGATGACCGCTGGCGACAGGCCAGCGCGGTGCGCCACCGTCACCGAACCATTGACGAGCAGATTACCACCCTTGGCGAGCCCCCACAGGCCAGCGATGACGTAGAGGACCGCGAGGGTCCAGTGCGGATCAGCGAGCCAAGACAGCATGGATCAAGGCGTCACCACCGGCTTGGAGTGCGCTTTCGCATCGGGGTCGGTGTAATCGGGGCCGTTGAGAATGCCGGCCCGCCGCATCTGGGCGACGAGGGCTTCGCGGACCATGGCGATGCCGGCGAGCAAATCTTCGCCATGGCTGGCGCTGCCAATCGCATGCAGGTGGCGGGCGATGGCCTGATAGCCATGCAGCGCCTGCGGACTGATGGCGGCCTGCACGTGTTGCGGCGGCAGCGCCTGCGGCAACACCTGGAGCAGCAACGCTGCGAGTTCCTGGCCACTGAGATCCGCCAGGCCGACGCCGATGGCGCGCACCGCCAGCTGTTCGAGGAGTGGGCCCAACTGCACGGCCAAGCCGCGCACCTGGTCGGGCAAAGCCAGCGCTTCGGGACTAGCGGCGAAGGTTTTCCAGTCGATCGGCTTGGGCGCGGGCAGGCCTTCGCCGTCCGTGGCTTCCTCGCCCTCAGCCATGGGTTCCTCGCCGTCGTCCTCGGCGAAGGCATCATCGTCGCGGGGATCGGTGGCGGCCACCGGATTTTTGGCTTGGGGGGGCGCGACCGGAGCAGGCGACGCTACTGGAGCGACAGGCACCTCGGCGGCGGCTTCAGGTGCCACCTGCGCGGCGAAGGTTTCCGTCCAATCCTGCTTGTGCTCGCTGATGGTTTCACTGTCGCGGCCGCCATCGCTGACGGCTTTGCGCAGACGCTGCAATTCGAATTTGTCGGTGTAGGGATCGGCGTCCTGCACCTGCTGGATTAACTCGGTGCAACGCGCATCGCCGAGCACCGCCAGCGCGCGTAGCGCCTGGTCGCCCAGACCGGTGCGCTTGGCACGCGCGCGCTCGTTCTCGTCAGCGACGC
>CAYQAQ010000110.1:5396-8107 GCA_964415495.1 uncultured candidatus Brocadiaceae bacterium
AAGCCAGCCGACGCCCGACCAAGGGCCGCGCGGCGCGTCAGGCTGGCATAGCCATGCGTGCGCACGTCGATGCCACCGGCGGTGATTGCGGCGAGTACGGCGGCTTCACTGTCGAGATGCGCCAGCGCCCACGCAGCCGCGGTGCCGGCGAGGTCATCGCGATCGAGCAGCGCAATCAACGCATCCTGCGCGCCGTGCGCGCCAGCGAGTCCAGCCGCAATGGCCAAAGCGGCATCGCGCACATCGCCGTGCACGGTCGCCAGAGCGGCCACGATGGCGGCAGCATCGTTCGCCGCGGCGGTGATGGCGGGTGCCACCAATTGTTCGTCGCGCACCAAATCAAGGGGATTCAACATGGGTCACTCTCCAGAGCGTGGATCTTAGCGAGGCGAGGCTGGTGGCGTTCCACGAAGGTGGCACCGAGCCAGGCATCGATCATGGCCACGGCCAGATCGAGGGGGATGAAACGGGCACCGATGGCGATGGCCTGAGCATTGTTGTGCTCCTTGGCCAAGACCGCCGTTTCCAGATTGTAGACCACCGCGCAGCGGATGCCGCGAATCTTGTTCGCTGCGATCGAGATACCGATGCCAGTGCCGCACACTAAAATCGCGCGGTCGGCCTCGCCTGCGATGACCGCGCGGCACGCTGGTGCAGCGTAGTCGGGATAATCGCAGGACGACGCATCCGAAGGGCCGACATCCATGACCGTGTGCCCCGCCGCGCGCAAATGCGTGGCGATGGCGGTCTTATGGGCGAACCCCGCGTGATCGGAACCGAGCGTGATGCGCATACGAGAAGCCCTGCACAGAAACGGGTGGGACGCCGGGGAAGGCCAGCATAAGAATGGGGAAGAGCCTCAGGCGAGGATCTTCTCCAGCAAGGCTTCGATGGTCTTTCCTTCACGGATTTCTTCCGCGACTTGCTGGATCTGACCGCTCTCTTGCAGGCGCTTGGCGATCACTTCGGGCGTCTGCCCGCTGCGGGCCGCTGCCATCTGGATCTGGCCCTGCAGGTCTTCACGGGTGACGGTGACATTCAGTTGCTCGGACAATGCGGCCAAGATCAGATAGCGTTTCATGCCCGAATCGGTGGCGGTGACCGCGTCGGCCTTGGCCTTTTCGATCTCTTCGGCTGACTTCTTGTCGGTCTCGGCCTGACGGGCGGCGGCTTCGCTGCGTTCGGCGATCATGCGCTCGCGCAACTGCGGCGGCAGCTCGACCTCGACCTTGGCCAGCATCTGTTCTTCCAGGGCCGCGACTTGTTTTTGATGCAGGGCGTTGTCCTTCTGCGACTTCAGGCTGTTCTCGACCGCTTCACGCAGTTTGGAGAGATCCTCCAGGCCCATCTGCTTGGCGAAGGCGTCATCAAGCGCTGCCGCACGATTACGGTTGGCGGTTTGAATAGTGACCGACACGTGCGCGGCTTTGCCCGCGTGTTCAGCCGGAGCGAAGGTATCGGGCAAGGTGGTGTCGAAGGCGAGTTCGGCGCCGACGGTCTTGTCCTTCAGCATGGTGATGACGTCTTCCGGGCTGGTGCCGAGCAGCGGATAGCCGCCGACCAGGTGATGGAAGTCGTGCAGTTCGCGCGCGACGACGTCACCGACGGTGACTTTGCCGGTCAGGGTGACGCTGTCGTCTTCGATCAGGGTTTCGTCGGCGGCGAGGGGGCTGAGGGTGCCGGCGCGACGGGTGAGACCGGCGATGAATTCGTCGATTTCAGCCGGGGTGACGGCGATCTCTTCCTTCGGCAGCTCAAAGGACTTCAGATCCGGCAGCGCCACCGGCGGCCGCACTTCGAAGGCGAAGGTCAGAGCGAGGCCGTTGTCGCGTTCGGTGCCCAGGGTCTTGAGCGGGCCGACCGGCTTGAGCTTATGCTCGTCCATCGCCTGGCGCAGACCTTCATTGGCCAGCTCTTCTTCCGTTTGGGCAGTGGCCTCGGCGCCGAAGCGCTTTTCGATCACGGCCTGCGGGTTCTTGCCGGGACGGAAGCCCGGCAGCTTGACCTTGCCCGCCAACGTGCGCAGCACTTTGCCGCGGCGTTCGCGCACTTCGTCGGGCGACCAACGGATGCTCAGTTTCTTGCCCAGGGTACCCTCGGCGGCGATCTCGACCTGCATGATGAATGTCCTTCACCCCATGTTCCCCGGGGCAGGGGGCGGGACATCGTGGGCGGATGCGCGGCGGGGCAACTCGTTTTCAGGCGGCGGGATCGGACTCCACCTCGCAGCCACAGGAGACGCAGAGACGCGGAGGAAGAGCGAGGGGGGCAGCGCATCTCGCCTCCTGCGAATCCTCCGCGTCTCTGTGTCTCCTGTTATCGTCTCTCGCGGGGCCTAACGCCCGAGAAACAGCGCGATGGCCTCGTGCGGATCCTCGGTGCGGCTGAGTTTGCCGACCAAGCCCGGCTGTTTCAGGCGCATGGCGACGCTGGCCAAGGTACGCAGATAGCGCGGATGGTCGTCGTTGCAGGCGGCCATCATCACCACCACGCGCACCGGGGCGCCGTCCTGCGCCGAAAAATCGATGCCGTTGGGCAGCAATCCCAGGCTCATCACGAAGCCTTTGACTGAGGGCAATCGCGCATGGGGCACGGCGATGCCGCCGCCGATGCCGGTCGAGGTGACCTCTTCGCGTTCGTAAATCGCCTTGGTGAAGCCAGCGGCATCGGCCACCTGCTGACTGGTAGACGGGGCGAGTTCTGCCATCGTA
>CAYQAQ010000111.1:0-4458 GCA_964415495.1 uncultured candidatus Brocadiaceae bacterium
GAATGGCCTGATACCAGCGCACCGTCTCCAGATCCGGGTCGACGGCAGCCGCAACCAGGACCAGGGACCGGACCCAGTGCGGATGATCGAGTGCGAGTTGCACCGCCACCGAACCGCCGTAACTGTGGCCGACGACCACCACCGGACCGGTGGCGAGACGGCGCAGGACGGCTGCGGCAGCCCCGGCTTGCTGGGTCAGATCGCCGGTGGGAGACAGGCCCGCCGACGTCGCAAATCCCGGTCGATCATAGGCGATGGCCCGAATGTGCCCAGCCACGGTCGGATGCGTCATGGGCGTCAACCACGCGTCCCAAGCACCCGGACTGCCGTGGATGAACAAGACCTCCGGCGCTCCCGCTGGCCCCACCACCGCGGCGCCCAAGGACCCTTCGGCCCACGGCACTCGCGATCGTTCGGCCCTTTGGCCGACCCTCGCCAAGCGTTGGTCAACGAGCGTTGGATCGAGGGAAAACGTCAGGGAATGCAGGACCGCCAGCAGACCCAATGGAACAACCACCAGCATGCCCACCAGGATCCGCCAACGATAGCGGCTCAGCCAGGTCCCCTTGCCCCGAACCGATATCCTATTCCGACCCCACCAAGGAGAATCGCGCCCTCACCGACGTCTTCGCCGCGGGTGTGGATGTTGATCTCAGCTCCCAGTGCGACAGTGGCCTCAATCCACCAACGCGGATCGGCCAAGCGCCACCGATAGCCGCCACCTGCCGTCGGTTGCAGGACGACGACCGTGGTCTCGCCGCTGCGGTTCGGCCCGCCAGCATCGCGCCAATCTATGTCCAATCGCCACAGGTCGATTCGGGTGCCAATCAGCCATCCCCAATGGTTTGGACGGGGGAACCAACGCCACGCCAGGCCAATACCCGGACCACCCCCCGACTCCTCATCGTGCTCGCCAAAATCTTGGCGTTCCGTGCGATTGTATCCGATCAAAAGGGCTACCTCGTGATGCGGGCGTGGCTGCATCTGGGCCTGAGCCGTGACGATCACCCCCGCCGGGTAGATCTGCACGGTGCCACCGACCTGCCACGGCTCGGCTGCCGCGACGGTTCCCACCAGCCCGAGCCCCAGCAGGGTCCAGCACCACCAGGACACTAGCATCGTCGCCTTTCGTGGTTGCGGCCAGGGACCATCCTCTTCTGACGTCGCGGACGGCAATCTGTTGGCTGGCGATTCTCTGGGCAGGTCGCGGACATGCCGACTGGGAGCCCACTGGGGATGTCCGTCCAAGCTTGCGTATCGGATTGGTGCGCCTCACACTACCACCAGTCAGGAACCACACACACATGCCCGCCATCGTCCTTCTCCTGCTGCTTGGCTGCGTGACCACCATCACGGCCCAGGATTCACACGCCAAGGATGCTGCCATGAATGGCAAACGCCTCTTCACGCTGCTCGCCGATCTCTACAGCGATGTCCTCCAAGAGGGCCCGGTGATCCGCTTTTCCCACCAGGGAACGCCGATCATCCTGGTCTACGACGAAAACGCCGACCGGATGCGCTTGCTCGCTCCCATCGCGGCGGTCGAGGACCTCGAGGCAGGCATGCTGGAGGCCGCCTTGTCAGCGAATTTCCATTCCGTGCTCGATGCGCGTTACGCAATCAGCGATGGCATCATCTGGGCGGCTTTTCTCCACCCGCTGGCTGATCTCAGTGAAACCCTATTCATATCGGCCATCAGTCAGGTCGCCACGGCCAAGGTGACCTTCGGTGCTGACTTCGCTGGCGGCGGTCTGCAATTCCAACCGTGATGGGCGATGACCTGAACGTTCACACCTGAGCCGAGGAACAGGACGATGGGGGTCATGCCTGGCTCGCTCCGCGAGGTGGTGGAATGATCGTCGACCTGTGCCTTGTGACGGCAGTTCCACAAGGTGTCATCGAGAGATGACGCATCGCCTTCCCCTGGTTTTTGCTCTCGCTACGGCGGCCCTGGTGACCGTGGTGGTGGGAGCGGACGAACCACGCGACCTCGAGGCCACCGTGGCGTGGGTGGAACACCGCCATCCCACCGTCCCGCAGCGAGATGCCACGAGCCTCGCCGGGCAGCGCGTGCTGTGGGTCGATGTTCGAACTGCCGCGGAATGGGCCGTCGGCCATCTGCCCGAAGCCCAACGCATCGCAACAGCAACTGAACTGGTGGCGCTCGCCGCCCGCCATCCTGATCATCTCATGGTCGTCTACTGCAGCGTCGGTGAACGCAGCAGTCGGGTGGCGGCGGAGGCACTCGCGCAGCAGCCGGATCTCGCCGTAGCCAATCTGCGCGGCGGCATCTTCAGTTGGGTCGTGGCCGAATTGCCGGTCGTGGCGGCAAACGGAACCGCGGTAACACGCGTCCACCCTTATGATGCACACTGGGGCCGGCTGCTTTCGGAGCACCATCGCAGCGATCGGGGACCATGACCCTCTCTGACTTCTGGAATCCGCTGAGCTACTCCTTCTGGTTCGTGACCCTGGGAGTGGCGCTGACGCTTGCCGAACGCCTGCGACCGTGGCGGCAGCAACCACTGCTGCGCCCGCAATGGCGGACGGATCTGCTGTTGGCCACCTTCAACGGCCTGGTTCTCGGCCACGTGCTCGTCTGGCTGATGGGGCTGCTCCATCGCACCGGCGTGCCGGAATGGTCACCGACTCCGCTGCTGAGCGACCTGCCGTGGTGGGGGCAATTCATGCTCGTGCTGGTGGTCAAGGACTTCGGCGAATGGTTGGTGCACAATCTGCTGCACCGGGTGTCGTGGCTGTGGCAGATCCACCAGCTGCATCACAGCATCACCACCATGGACTGGCTGGGAAATATGCGCTTCCATCCCTTGGAAGTCGTCGTCTACCGCACTCTTTTGTGGTTGCCGCTGGCCCTGGTCGTGGTCGATTGGCAGGTCGTTCTCGCCCTGGCGGTAGTCGGCACGCTGGTCGGCCACCTCAATCACAGCAACCTGCGCCTCGATTGGGGCCCCTTGCGCTACGTCTTTAATTCCCCGCGCTTTCATCTCTGGCACCACGATGCCGATCCCGTGCATCGTGCCGGCTGCAATTTCGCCATCATCTTCAGCACCTGGGATTGGGTCTTCGGCACTGCCTACTTCCCGGCTGATCGCGAGCAGCCGCAGGCGCTCGGCTTCGCGGATATGGAGCGCTATCCGCAGACGCTGCCCGGCCGCTTGCTCTGGCCTTGGTCGCGATGCACCAACTCCGCACCCCAGCCTCCACGCCTGGGATCCGCGCCCTGAACCGATCCCGGGACCAGTGGAGCCAGCGCTCCCTCGCCTTATCTCGCCGACCGCTATATCCTCCGCATACCTCCCCACCCGCTTTCGGAGCACCGCATTCATGCGCGACCCTTACCATGCCGGTGAGCACGCCATCCAGGAGCTGGTCGGCGATCACGACATTGCCCGCATCCACGGTCAAGCGATCACCACGTTCATCCCGGCGCCAGCGTTTCCCTTCATCACCCAACAACAGGCCGGTGTGGTTGGCTGGGCGGATCCGGACGGCCGTCCCTGGGCCGCGATGGTCGGCGGTCCACCGGGCTTCGCGAATGCCTCCGCCCATGGCGACGAGCTCCATCTGCGCTTGCAAGATGGTGACCGACTCCGGCGCATCCCACCTTTCGCGAGCCTGCACCTGGGTGACCATCTCGCCGTCCTGTTCATCGACCTGGCCACCCGACGACGCTTGCGGGTCGGCGGCCGGATCCGCCATTTGGCCACCGATAGGCTCGGCTTGACCGTGGATCAGGCCTGCCCCTTGTGCCCCAAATACATCCAGCGCCGCCGCCTGACCCGGACTGAAGCGGTGTCCGCAGCCGAGCCCAGCATCCGTAGGGCCACGAGCTCACGGCCGAATTGATCGCCTGGATCACCACGGCCGATACCGCCTTCGTCGCTAGC
Organism: uncultured candidatus Brocadiaceae bacterium; assembly: GCA_964415495.1. GTDB lineage: Bacteria > Planctomycetota > UBA11346 > UBA11346 > UBA11346 > CAYQAQ01. Next base: position 3,909 of record CAYQAQ010000111.1, read on the forward strand.
GCTGACCACACGCGCTCAGCCGATGTCTCGCATCGCGGCGGGAATCCTGGTTTCATCCGTTGGCACGACGGCACGCTGCGCATTCCGGATTATCCCGGCAACAAGATGTACCATACCCTGGGCAATTTCCGGATCCATCCGCGCGCCGGGCTGACGGTGCTCGACTTCGCGACCAATCGACAAGTGCAGCTGACCGGCACCGTCGACCTCGACCTGCGCCCGGAGCAACCCGATCCGGCATCCGGCGGAACCGGACGGTGGTGGACCTTCCATCCGGAATCGTGGGTGGTTTCGCCACTCAATCAGACCTTTCACTGGGCCCCGGCCGAGGTCTCGCCGTTCAATCCCTGAATCAACATCAAACACCTGTCCCGGTCGACCGTCTGGTGGGCATGGACATGATGCGTCTCCCCATCGTCGCCTTGCTCGTGCTGGGCTGTCTCACCGCTGCCGCTGCCGCGGAGGTTCCTGTCGCCGCTGAAGCCGCGACACCGCTGACGGTCGGGGCCAGCGCGCCGATGGCCGCCACCGTACGCACGCCCGCAGGCAC
>CAYQAQ010000111.1:4468-8104 GCA_964415495.1 uncultured candidatus Brocadiaceae bacterium
CCAGGCCGGACAGCCGACTGCGGTCATCTTCTACCGCGGTGGCTGGTGCCCGTATTGCACGCGGCATCTTGCTGGACTGGGGCCGGCGCTTGAGGCCGCCCAGGCGAGCGGCTGGCAGGTGATCGCCGTGGTACCGGATCAACCAACCGTCCTGGCCCAGGCCATCGCCGACGGCGATGGCGGCATCCGCCGCTTTTCGGATGCCGAGGGTACGGCGATGCGCGCCTTCGGCGTCGCTTTCCGGGTCGATGATGCCATCCACACCAGGTTGCTTGGTTACGGCATTGATCTTGAGCAGGCCTCAGGGCAGACCCATCGCTGGCTGCCTGTCCCCAGTGTGTTCCTCATCGATGCCGCCGGCACCGTGCGCTTCGTCCACGCTGATCCGGACCACACGCAGCGCCTAGACGCCGAGCAGCTGACGACGGCGCTGCGCTCCGTCGCACCCTGACGGCCGCAGCCGGCCCATGGTCTTCGCGTCTCGTGATCCGCTCTCGGCGTCTCCGCCTCTCCTGTGAATGCGGGAGACCGGATGACCAGACTGTCGGCTTGGATGCAGTGCAATGCCGAGCAGCGCTGCGAGCGCATCGCCCCATTCTTCGCCGGCACCCCCCTGCTGGACGTGGGCTCCGCGGAAGGGTGGGTCGGCCTGCGTGCCGCCCGCAGGCACAGGATGCGTGTCCAGTTGCTCGATGTCGTCGACCTTGATCGCAGTGGCTTGCCACACGTCTGCTATGACGGCACCCGCTTGCCCTTCCCGGATCGCTCCTTCGCCACCGTGACCCTGCTGCTGACGCTGCATCACTGCCGTGATCCCGAGCTGACCCTGCGCGAAGCCGCGCGCGTCGCGCAGCAGCGCATCATCATCATCACCGAATCGGTCTACCGCACCCGTTTCGGGAAAGCCCTGCTCCAGTTCGTCGATGGTGGATTCAACCGCCTGCGCAGCAGCGGACGCATGCTCCCCGCGGTGCAGGTGCGCACCGTGGCCGCGTGGCGGCGCAGCATTGCCCGCTGCGGCTGCCGCATCCGCGCCGAAGGCTGGTTGTCGCGCGGTGTACACTTGCAGCGATTGTTCGTGCTTGACGCCCCACCCTAAGCCAGGGTGGAAAAACGCCCCGCCGACGCACACGCACGCATTCGCCCCGCCCTCCCAAGCCGAGTGCCCATGATTTTCCGTATCGCCATTGCCATCCTCGTACTGGCGCTGATCGGTGCCTTCTTCGCCTTCGACCTGGGCGATCACCTATCGCTGGAGGCGTTGCGCACGCACCATGACACATGGCGCGAACGCTCTCTTGCCGAGCCGTTGCTGTACGGCGGCGCCTTCTTCGTGCTCTACGTCCTGGTCACGGCGCTGTCCCTCCCCGTCGCCGCCGTCATGACCGTGGCCGCTGGCGCGCTTTTGGGATTCGTGATGGGGACCGTGGTGGTCTCCTTCGCCAGCACGCTCGGTGCGCTGCTTTCATTCTTGGCCGGGCGCTACCTGCTGCGCGACTGGGTGCGACGGAAGATGGGCGACCGGCTGCGGACCATCGATGCCGGCGTCGAGCGCGAAGGCGCGTTGTACCTGTTTACGCTCCGTCACGTTCCGGTGGTACCTTTCTTCGCGGTCAATATCGGCATGGGACTGACCCGCATGCCCGCCTGGACCTTCACCTGGGTGAGCCAGCTCGGCATGCTGGCGGGGACGATGATCTACGTCAACGCGGGCACGCAGTTGACGCGCATCCAACATGCCAGCGACATCCTGTCATGGACCATTGTCGGCTCCCTGGTGCTGCTCGGCATTTTCCCCTTGGTCGCGCGCCGGATCCTGACCGCGATCAAACGCTGGCGTGTGTTGCGCCGCTTTCCTGCTCCCCGGCACATGGACTACAATATGGTCGTGATTGGTGCCGGTTCCGGCGGCCTGGTCAGTGCCTACCTCGCCGCAGCGATGAAGGCCAAGGTCGCCTTGGTCGAACGCGAGGCGATGGGCGGCGACTGCTTGAATACCGGCTGCGTGCCGTCGAAGGCTCTGATCCGCTCTGCCCGGTTCTTCCATGATGCGCAGCGGGCAAGCACATTCGGCGCCAAGCATGCCGAGGTCACCGTCGATTTCGCCGCCGTCATGGAGCGGGTGCAGTCGACCATCGCAACGATCGCTCCGCATGATTCGGTGGAACGCTTCATCAAGCTCGGCGTCGAGTGCATCCACGGCGAGGCGCGCATCATCGATCCCTACACCGTCGAGGTCGCCGGCCAGCGTCTGACCACCCGGGCCATCGTCATCGCCACCGGTGCCCAACCGCTGGTTCCTGATCTACCCGGCATCGACACCGTCGACGTGCTGACCTCGGCCAATCTGTGGGATCTGCGCGTCTTGCCGCCCCGGCTGGTGGTGCTGGGCGGCGGACCGATCGGGTGCGAGATGGCTCAGGCCTTCCGCCGTCTGGGTTCTGCCGTGACGCAGATCGAATCGGGGGATCGCCTGCTGAAAAAAGAGGATGCCGATATCAGCGCTCTGGTGCAGGCACGCCTCCAGGATGAGGGCATCGACATCCGCACGGGCTATCGCGCCACCGCGTTTCGTCGCGAGGGCGATGAGCGGGTGGTGGTCTGCGATCATGCCGGCCAATCGGTGGAAATCCGCTGCGACCAGATCCTGGTCGCCCTGGGCCGCCGCGCCAATGTCCGTGGCTTCGGGCTCGAAGAACTGGGCGTTGAACTCGCCCAAGCGGGAACAGTGCAGGTCGATGGCCTGCTGCGCACCAATATTCCCACCATCTTCGCCGTCGGTGATGTCGCAGGGCCATTCCAGTTCACCCACTTTGCCGGACATCAGGCCTGGTACGCTGTGGTCAATGCGCTGTTCTCACCGCTCGTCGGCTTCCGCGCGGATTACTCGGTGATTCCCTGGTGCACCTTCACCGATCCCGAAGTCGCCCATGTCGGGTTGACCGAGGCCGACGCCAAACGGGACGAGATCGCCTTTGAGGTCATCCGCTTCGACCTCAAAGGCCAGGACCGCGCCATTGCCGAAGGCGACGCGTACGGCGTGGTCAAGATCCTGACCCCGCCCGGGTCGGATCGCATTCTCGGGGCCAGCATCGTCGGTCCGCATGCCGGCGAACTGCTCGGCGAAATCACGTTGGCCATGCGCCACAAACTCGGACTGAAGAAGATCCTGGGCACCGTGCACGCCTATCCCACCCTGGTCGAGGCCCTCAAAAGCGCGGCGGGTCAGTGGCGGCTGGCCCAGACCTCGCCGCGCACCTTGCGCTTCCTGGAGTGGTTCCATGCCTGGCGGCGATGAACGCAGACCCAGATTGTCCACCGTCGCAGCACTCAGGCGCACCAGAACGGCAAACAGCGGCGCCGCTGCGTCGTCATTCCAGGCAGCCCCATGATTACCGCCATCATTCCAGCCCTCGATGAGGAAGGTGCCATCGGGGCGGTCGTGGTGGGCCTGCTCACCCGCGGCGTCGATGCCGTCATTGTCGCCGACAACGGCAGTCATGATGCTACGGTCGCAGTGGCCACTGCCGCCGGAGCCACGGTGATCCACGCGCCGCGACGCGGCTACGGCGCCGCTTGCCTCGCCGGACTCGCCGCTCTGCCAGCACCGACCACGGTGGTGGTCTTCTGCGATGG
>CAYQAQ010000112.1:0-8093 GCA_964415495.1 uncultured candidatus Brocadiaceae bacterium
TATCGAGGCCCTGGGTCGGGGGCCTGGGTCGGGGCACCTTAGCAAAGCCCGGCGCGGCCGCAACGGGGGATGGGGTGGGGAGCGATCCCGGAAAAGCGAACGGCGGGCCGCAGCCCGCCGTGCCTTCTCACGAGGAGAAATTTTTTGCACTTCAAAGTGCTTGTTAACGGGTGGCCCTCGATCTCTAAGCGGCTAGCTTATGGACACCCAGCACTCAGGCTACACTTTTCCGCTTTCGATTGATAGTCTTTTTCAATCTAGAATATGCGGGCGCGGGATGCGCTCTCAAGCGCACCCGGACCACAAGCGGGTCATGGGGGGCAAAAACAATGAAATACCGGCTGGGTCTCGACCTGGGGACCAACTCCATCGGGTGGTGCGTGCTTGCGCTGGAGCGGAGCGGCACGCCGAGCGACGGCCGCCCCCGCTACAAGCCCTGCGGCGTGGTCGATGCCGGAGTACGCATCCTGACGCCGAACGACGAGGCCGGGCGCGACCCGAAGTCGAAGAACTCCCTGGCCGCCGGCCGCCGGGCCGCGCGCGCGGCGCGACGCCGGCGCGACCGATTTCTGCGGCGCCAGGCCCGCCTCATGGAACGCCTGGTCGACGCGGGCTTGATGCCCGCCGACGAGGAGCAGCGCAAGGCACTGGAAAAGCTCGACCCCTATTGGCTGCGCGCCGCAGCGTTGGACCAAGAGTTGACCTTGCACGAAATCGGACGCGCCCTCTTCCACCTGAACCAGCGCCGCGGATTCAAGTCCAACCGCATTGCCGACGCCGACGATTCGGAAAAGAGCGCGACAAAGGCAGGCATGCGCGCGCTGAACGAAGCGCTGGATGCGCAGGGCGCGCGGACCCTTGGCGAATTCCTCGCCCGGCGGCACAAGCGCGACCGGTACGGCAAACGGCTGAAGAACGGCAGCGAGCATGCGGCACCCGAAGCCGTCCGCTTTCGGCCCACCGTCCAGGGCACCAAGAATCTCTACGACTTCTACCCTTCACGGGACAGGGTGGAAGAGGAACTCGACAAGATCTGGCAAAACCAAAGGCAATACCACCCGGCACTGACGGACGATCTGCTGGCCCGTCTGAAGCGAATCATCGTCGAGCAACGCCCGCTGAAGAAACCCATCGTCGGGCGCTGCACCCTGCGCCCCGAAGCCGGCGTGGTCGAGCGGTTCGGCCTGGACATCGACATGGGCGAACGGGCGCCCAAAGCGCATCCCCTGTTCCAGCGATTCCGCATCCTGCAGGAGGCAGCGCAGCTGCGCATCGTGTGGCCCGGCCGGGGAGAGCGCCCGCTCACCCTGCAGGAGCGGTCCGCCATTGCCGCCAAGTTGATGACGAGCAGCGGTACGACCATCGCTTTCGATAAACTACGCAAAGCCGCGAAGCTGCCGGACGATCTGCGCTTCAACTACGAGCTTGCGGGCCGCAAGGGCCTTCAACCCGACCAGACCGCAGTGAAGCTCGCCGGCAAGCATGGCTTCGGCAAGGCCTGGCACAGCTTTCCACGCGACCGCCAGATCGAGGTCGTCGAAAGGCTCCTGGGCGTCGAAGACCCGGAAGAGCTGATCGACTGGCTCCGCACCGAATTCGACCTGGACAGCGAGAAGGCCGAAAAGATCTCGGAAATGCGACTGCCGCAGGGGCACGGGCAGTTCGGTCGCAGCATCCTGGGCAACCTTGTCGACGCCATGGAGCAGCAGAGTCGCGAAGGCGTGGACCCGATCACCGGCGAGGTCTTTGCACGTCCGCTTACCTACGACGAGGCGGTGAAGGCCATCGATGCCGACCTCCATCACTCCGACCTTCGCGCGGACGGCACCGCCGCGCGCCTTCCCTATTACGGCGAAGCCCTGATACGCCACGTCGTCTCCAAGCCGGATGCCCCGGAGCAAAGCCAGGAGAAGATCGGACGCGTGCCGAACCCGACGGTGCACATCGCGCTGAACCAGCTCCGCAAGATCGTCAACGCCCTGATCGAGAAGCACGGAGTCCCGACCGAGATCGTTATAGAGCTGGCCCGAGAGCTGAAGCAGAACCGCGAGCAGAAAGACCGGATTCAGCGTGAGAATCGAGAGAACGAGCAGAAGAACGAAGAGCGGCGCGTGCGGCTGGCGAAGCTGGGCATCGCGGATTCCCACGAAGCGCGGCTGCGCCTGCGATTGTTCGACGAACTGCCGCCGGATGAGAGGGTTTGCGTCTTCACCGGGACGCCGATCTCGCAGGAGCGACTGTTCGACGGCTCGATAGAAATCGAGCACATACTGCCTTACTCGCGGACCCTCGACGACAGCTTCATGAACAAGGTGCTGTGCACGCGCGAAGCCAACCGCCGCAAAGGACGCCGGGCGCCGGCCGAGGTATGGTCCGGCGACGATCTCCGCACGATCTTCGAGCGCGCGGAGCGGACCGTGCGGAAGAAGGCATGGCGATTCCAGCCCGACGCCATGGACAAGTTCGCCGCGGAAGGCGGATTCCTGGCGCGGCAACTGACCGATACACAGCATATGGCGCGCCTCGCCAAGACGTACCTGGAGCACGTCTGCGACCAGGTCTGGGCGCCCCCGGGGCGGCTGACGGCGATGCTGCGGGCGAAATGGGGCCTCAACAGCCTGTTGCCCGATCACAACTACCCCGACGCCAAGCATCCGAAGAATCGCAAAGACCATCGCCATCATGCGATCGACGCCTTCGTGGTCGCCTGCACCGACCGAAGCCTGCTCAACCGCATCGCACATGCCTCGGGGCAGGCGGAAGCGCTCGACCTCGACCGGCTGTTTCCCAAGGATGCTTTCCCCGAGCCTTACGACGGATACCGCGACGACCTCGGCCGAATGCTCGACAGGCTGATCGTCAGCCACAAGGCGGACCACGGCCTGCCGCCGGGGACCCGCGACGACCCGCACGTCACCTCCGGGCAGCTGCACGAGGCCACGGCCTATGGCCTCGTCGAGGAGGAGATCGACGGAAAGCGCTACAATCTCGTGAGCCGCAAGCCGGTCGAGGCCTTGACCGAGGGTGAGATCGCGCGCGTTCGCGACGCCGCGCTGCGAGACGCCCTGCGCGAAGTGGCGGAGAGCGCCAAGCGCGGCGGCCAGAAGCTATCGGAGGCGCTGGCGGGCTTCGGACGCAAACGCGGGATTCGCAGGGTACGGGTTCTGAAGACCGAGGGGTCCGTCCGGGTCGTCCGACACGGCAACGGAGCCGGCAGAACCTTCGAGAAAGCCTACGCGCCGGGCGACAACCACCGCATCGAGATTTTCGAGCTGCCGGACGGAAGCTGGGCGGGCGAAGGCGTCACCGTTCACGACGCCAACCAGCGGGGGTACGAGCCCGCCTGGCGCCGGAAGTATCCGCAGGCCCGGCTGGCGATGTGCCTGCACGGCGGCGACCTGATCGAAGCGGATTTCGGGAGCGGTCACGGCATTTACCGCGTCTACCGGCTGGAACCTTCCGCGAAGCGCGTCCGCCTCGCCGCGCACAACGAGGCAGGCAGCATCAACGACCGGCATAACGACCCCGACGACCCGCTGCGCTGGATCTTCGGCACCTATGAGCGCCTGCGACAGGCCGGCGCGCGCCAAGTGCGAGTCGATCCGCTCGGGCGCATATCACCGACCCAAAGAGCCGTAAAATGATCGGGCGCGTCGTCGAGATCGCCGAGGACGGGCGCCATCTCGCGAAGTCCCGCGGCTTTCTCACCGTGAGCGCGGGTGGCGAGGAACTTGGCCGCGTGGCACTGGGCGACGTGGCGGCCGTGATCGCGAGCGCGCACGGCATTACCTATTCCAACAACCTGATCGTCGCCCTGGCCGAACGCGGCGCGCCGGTCGTGCTGTGCGGCGCAAACCATCGCCCGGCGGCCTTCCTGTGGCCGGCGAACGGCCACCACGAGCAGGCGGGGCGCATGGCCGATCAGGCGGCCGCATCGAAGCCGCTCAAAAAGCGCCTTTGGGCGCAGATCGTGAGCGCCAAGATCGAAAGCCAGGGTACGACGCTGAAGGCCGTCGGCGCGCGCAGCGCCGGGTTTCATCTCCTGGCGCGCAAGGTGCGATCGGGCGATCCCGAAAATGTCGAAGCGCAGGCGGCGCGCCGCTATTGGCCCCTGCTGTTCGGCGACGATTTCCGGCGCGACCGTTCGGCGGAGGGGATCAACGCGATGCTGAACTACGTCTATACGGTTCTGCGGGCGGGGACAGCCCGCGCAGTGATGGCCGCCGGGCTTCACCCCAGCCTGGGGCTGGCACACCGCCAGCGGGGCAATGCCTTTGGGCTCGCCGACGACCTGATGGAGCCATTTCGGCCGCTGGCCGATCTTCTCGTATACGACTTGATTCGGGACGGTGCCGAAGGAGTCGACAAGGAAACGAAAGGCGAGCTGGCGCGCATCCTCATCGTCGATATGAGCACGGCCGAAGGAGTCAGTCCGGTGGGAGTCTGCCTGCAGCGGCTCGCCGTATCGCTCGCCCGATGCTACGCCGGAGAGGCTGGAAAGCTGGAGCTGCCGCGCCGGACCCTGCCGCTCGAGGCATGAGACGATGGCGGCGCGCAGACCGGCCCTATGCGGTTACCGGATGATGTGGCTGTACGTCATGTTCGATCTGCCCGTCGGAACGCCGGCCGAGCGGAAGGCCGCGAACAAATTTCGACACTTCCTGCTCGACCAGGGATTCGAAATGGCACAGTTTTCCGTCTATCTTCGTTTCGCCGAAAGCAAGGAGGCCGCCGAGACGCATGTAGAGCATGTGCGGGAGGCGCTGCCCAAGAAGGGCAAGGTGCATATCGTCACGATAACGGACAAGCAGTATGCCAATGCCCGAATATTCACGGGAAGAAAAGGTGAACGGACCTCAGGAAACCCCAACCAACTGGCGCTGTTCTAACAGCTACCCGGCGATTTTTCCGGGTGGATCAAAAGAAAAGCCCCGTGGTTTCCGGGGCTTAGGGGAACATCGATTGTAGCCGCTTAGAGATCGAGGGCCAGCCGCAACCCAAATCAGCCGCAGGCCTCATGCTCCAGGATTGTAGCCGCTTAGAGATCGAGGGCCAGCCGCAACATCTCGTGCATCGGCGGGAACTCCTCGCCCATTGTAGCCGCTTAGAGATCGAGGGCCAGCCGCAACTGCTGGCCGCCGACCCGCACCGAGCGCCGGATTGTAGCCGCTTAGAGATCGAGGGCCAGCCGCAACCTGCTCCTCGGCGCCGCCTGGGCGCTGCTGATTGTAGCCGCTTAGAGATCGAGGGCCAGCCGCAACGGCCCTGCTGTGGGGGACGACGCTGTGAGGATTGTAGCCGCTTAGAGATCGAGGGCCAGCCGCAACTGGGTCAAGCGCTTCGAGCAGGAAGCCGACATTGTAGCCGCTTAGAGATCGAGGGCCAGCCGCAACCTCTCCTTCCGCGGTGCCACGCGCGAGGTGATTGTAGCCGCTTAGAGATCGAGGGCCAGCCGCAACTAGACCCGCTTCCAGGTCTCACCGAGGCCGATTGTAGCCGCTTAGAGATCGAGGGCCAGCCGCAACCGGGGCCTTGGCGTCCGCCGCCGGTTCCGGATTGTAGCCGCTTAGAGATCGAGGGCCAGCCGCAACCCCACATTCGAAGAAGCCTGCCGGCTGTATATTGTAGCCGCTTAGAGATCGAGGGCCAGCCGCAACCGCCCTGTATGGGAAGCTCCCGCAGTCTGTATTGTAGCCGCTTAGAGATCGAGGGCCAGCCGCAACAGATATCCCAGTGGCCTGGGTTGCGGTAGGATTGTAGCCGCTTAGAGATCGAGGGCCAGCCGCAACCCTCACCGACCACCTGCGCGCGACCCGCTGATTGTAGCCGCTTAGAGATCGAGGGCCAGCCGCAACCGCCCTGGGCTGGCCAATCTTTCCCACGCGATTGTAGCCGCTTAGAGATCGAGGGCCAGCCGCAACGGCTCCGTCATGACATCGGCGGCGCTCGGGATTGTAGCCGCTTAGAGATCGAGGGCCAGCCGCAACGCATCGACACGGTGAAGCCCGAGACGCTTGATTGTAGCCGCTTAGAGATCGAGGGCCAGCCGCAACTAGCAAGCTTCCGCTGCCAACTCATGTCAGATTGTAGCCGCTTAGAGATCGAGGGCCAGCCGCAACGCCATCGGGTTGGGCGCACCCTCGCCTTCGATTGTAGCCGCTTAGAGATCGAGGGCCAGCCGCAACGGCCCGGTGCTGATCGACATCACATGCAAAATTGTAGCCGCTTAGAGATCGAGGGCCAGCCGCAACAGTCGTCATCGACGAGGCCGACAAGCCGATATTGTAGCCGCTTAGAGATCGAGGGCCAGCCGCAACGCCGACTTCAGGTGGTCCTGCACACTGCTGATTGTAGCCGCTTAGAGATCGAGGGCCAGCCGCAACTACATCTGCAGGTGAGTGCGGATTGACTCGATTGTAGCCGCTTAGAGATCGAGGGCCAGCCGCAACAATCTGGATCAGACTTCCGGTCTGGAACGGATTGTAGCCGCTTAGAGATCGAGGGCCAGCCGCAACGGCGCCCGCCGTGGTCCCATCCGATGCCTTATTGTAGCCGCTTAGAGATCGAGGGCCAGCCGCAACTCTCCGGTCGCAGCAGAGATATCGACGTCCATTGTAGCCGCTTAGAGATCGAGGGCCAGCCGCAACCGCTTCGGGTCGAACTCGCTGTAATTCTGCATTGTAGCCGCTTAGAGATCGAGGGCCAGCCGCAACTCTGGGGGCGAACTCCGGTACGGACATTGGATTGTAGCCGCTTAGAGATCGAGGGCCAGCCGCAACCGCCGACAGCCCGACGGTGTCGGTGGCGGTATTGTAGCCGCTTAGAGATCGAGGGCCAGCCGCAACGAGCGTAACTCCGGCTCACGATACCAGATGATTGTAGCCGCTTAGAGATCGAGGGCCAGCCGCAACGTTGTCGATGGAGAGGGCATCGTCGCTGTAATTGTAGCCGCTTAGAGATCGAGGGCCAGCCGCAACTACTCCCGCACTCAGCCGCTTCCAGGGCCGATTGTAGCCGCTTAGAGATCGAGGGCCAGCCGCAACGGGCTGCCCGGACCAGTTCAATTCCCCGGAATTGTAGCCGCTTAGAGATCGAGGGCCAGCCGCAACCTGCTCGGTCTTGTCGCGCCATTCTTCCCGATTGTAGCCGCTTAGAGATCGAGGGCCAGCCGCAACCCTCACGCTCTTGTTGTTCGCCTCGAAGTAATTGTAGCCGCTTAGAGATCGAGGGCCAGCCGCAACGCTATGGGCACTTCCTCGATGCGCCGCAGGATTGTAGCCGCTTAGAGATCGAGGGCCAGCCGCAACGCGGCGCAGGGCATTGATCGCCTCGGCGTCATTGTAGCCGCTTAGAGATCGAGGGCCAGCCGCAACCGCTTCTCCTCCGCAGCCTCCTCCCGGGCCATTGTAGCCGCTTAGAGATCGAGGGCCAGCCGCAACGAACAGGCCACCGGCTACACCTTCCGCATGATTGTAGCCGCTTAGAGATCGAGGGCCAGCCGCAACGTTCGCAGTGCTGCCGAGGAAGGAGGGCCGATTGTAGCCGCTTAGAGATCGAGGGCCAGCCGCAACCCATGCCGCGCGCCTGAAATATCCCTGGGGATTGTAGCCGCTTAGAGATCGAGGGCCAGCCGCAACAAGTAGAGGATCCGGTACGTCCAGACCTCGATTGTAGCCGCTTAGAGATCGAGGGCCAGCCGCAACCACCACCGCGGCACAGGACGAAGGAGAAGTATTGTAGCCGCTTAGAGATCGAGGGCCAGCCGCAACGGCTCGCGAGACTGCAAGCTAATACACCAATTGTAGCCGCTTAGAGATCGAGGGCCAGCCGCAACAGTCGGCGCCAGCTACAACGGCGGGCGGCTATTGTAGCCGCTTAGAGATCGAGGGCCAGCCGCAACAAGATCCGTGTCGCCCACCACGCCAAGCTGATTGTAGCCGCTTAGAGATCGAGGGCCAGCCGCAACTGGGGACGAACCACGTCGCGATGTACGACGATTGTAGCCGCTTAGAGATCGAGGGCCAGCCGCAACGAGCTCAACTCGTTGAAGCCCGGTATGAAGATTGTAGCCGCTTAGAGATCGAGGGCCAGCC
>CAYQAQ010000113.1:0-8026 GCA_964415495.1 uncultured candidatus Brocadiaceae bacterium
GCCAAGGCACGGCGGTCGAGCTGGGGGAGCTGGGACTGGAGGACAGCGAGGCCAACCTCTATGTCGAAGCCAACCTGCAGATTCCATTCTTTCTCGACCTGCATGCGGGCTATTGGTCCTTCGGTACCACGGGCACCGGGACCTTGAGTCAGACGATCGAATTCGGCGGCGAGATCTTCAATGCGAACGAGACAGTGAATAGTTCGCTGGATGTCCGCGATCTGTGGGCTGAGGTGGCATGGGGCATCAATACCGATCTGATTGGTGCCAGTATTGGTCTTGCCGTCCATTTCATGGCGATCGAAAGCACCATCACCTCGCAGTCTTTCGGGCAGAGTGAAACCTTCGACGAAAGTTTCCCGGTGCCGATGCTCGCGCTGCGCGTGCATGCGCATCCGCTGGCGTCGTTGGGCTTCGAATTCGTCGGCCACGGTATCCGTTTGGATATGAGTGAGGTGGAGCTGACCGTTCTCGATCTCCGCCTCCAAGCCATCTGGCGTCCGCTCAACATGCTCGGCGTGACGTTGGGCTACCGCCATTTCCTAGTCGACATCACAGCCGAAGATGGCGATGATCGCGGCATGGTCGATGTTACCCTCAGTGGACCGTATGCCGGGCTGCTCGCCCAGTTCTGATAGCATGGTTGCCAACGCGCCGTTTATCGCGCCGAAAGCGCCCTTTGTGATTGTCACTCGCAAAGGGGGTTTCCCGGCGGCGACCGTGGTCGAGGCGCAACGGGTGGTGCGGCCGCTGGTCGCCGATGAGAAGACCACCATCACGGATGCGGGCGGTCGCAAGTACACGGCGCGCGAATTCCTCACGGCAGTCCAGCAGGCTGAAGAGGTGCGGGCTGCGACGCCGGCGGCTCGTCCGGCGATGTCTACGGATCTCAAGGATTGGGCTTCGTCGACCTCGGATATCGATCTGGACGGCGAGCCGCCCTCGGGCTGGCCGCCCCCGCCAACCCCGAGTATCGGCACACCGTCGGTCGCTGCCGGTCGTTCATCGGGGCGCATGCTGAGTCCCGGTGCCCGGGGCCGACCAATCAGCGATCGCCGACCCACCCATAGTCGGCGTCCTGAAGAGACCGCGTCCTCGACCAGGGTGCTGCTGGTGATCGGCGCCGTGGTCTTGGCGGCAGGCATTGCTGCCGTGGTGTGGGTGCAATCGGCGCCGGCCGCCCCTGCCGCCCCGACTGCCTCTGCTGCCCCGGCTGCCCCGGCTGCCCCGGTTGCCCCGGTTGCAACGCCGACCGTGCCGCCATCCGAGGTCGCACCGGTGGCCCCCGCTTACCCGACCCTGACGCCGGATGGCCGCGTCCGCCCGCAAGACCGGCCCTTGCCCACGTATATGCGCTGACGGCACGTTGCGCTGACGGCGCGCAAAGGGCTTCAGGCAACCACCGCTGGCGTGGCCGCCGAGGGGCGGAAGACTGCGCCCATGGGCAACTCCGGCCGTAATGAGCGCAAGGTCACCACTTTGCGCCTCTTCGAAATGAAGCAGCGGGGCGAGAAGATCGCCTGCCTGACCGCCTACGATTACCTCACGGCCCGCTTGCTCGACGAGTCGGGCATCGACCTGATTCTGGTCGGTGATTCCGCCAGCATGGTCTTCGCCGGCAACGACACCACCTTGCCGATGAAGATGGATGAAATGCTCTACCACGTGCGCGTGGTCACGCGCGCGGTCAGTCGGGCCCTGGTCGTCGCCGACATGCCGTTCATGAGCTATCACCAGGGCGAAGACGAAGCCCTGCGCAACGCGGGCCGCCTGATGCAGGATGGCCTCGCCGAGGCGGTCAAACTGGAAGGCGGCAAAAACATCTGCGCCATCGTTCGCCGCCTGGTCGAAGCCGGCATCCCGGTCATGGGTCACATCGGTCTGCAGCCGCAGAGCATCAACACCTATGGCACCTACAAGACGCGGGGCGACGACGCCCAGGAAGCCGCGCGCATCTTCGCCGATGCCAAAGCCCTGGAGGAAGCCGGCGCGTTTTCCATCGTCATTGAAAAGGTCCCGGCCACCTTGGCCAAACGTATCAGTGAGACGGTTTCGATCCCGATCATCGGCATTGGCGGCGGCGTGCACTGCGACGGGCAGATCTTGGTTACCCCCGACATGCTCGGCTTGACGACGCAATTCAATCCTCGCTTCGTGCGCAAATACGCGCAGCTCGCCGAGCTGATGACCGCCGCCTTCAAACGCTACCGCACCGATGTGCGCGAGCACACCTTTCCAGCCCAAGAAGAGAGCTATTGAGGTGGGGCGGATGCCTCGCTTTGACCAACAGCGCTGATCATTTCGACCTTTGACGCACCCTACCTGAAACTGACGCCATGATTGCCCACGCCGACTTGCAAACCGTTATCGCCGAATTCACCAAACGTCCGGCTCCGGACCTCAATGACAGCGACACGCTGGCCAAATTGAACTTGGACAGCCTCGCCCTGCTCGAAATCATCGGCATGCTTGAAGATCGCCACGAGGTGCAGGTCGACGAGGATGATCTGGTCAACCTCAAGACCGTCGGCGATCTGCTGCGCGTCCTTAACAGAGCCGCCAAGCGCACCTGATCGGCGGAAGGCGATGCATGGAACTGTCTGATCTCCATTATCATCAACCGGTCCACCACGACGGGTTCTACCGGCTTTACGCCAAGGCCAGCCAAGAGCAGTGGGCGGTCAACGCCTTGCCCTGGCATCAGCTGGGCACCCTCGATCCCGATTGGCGCGATGGCATGGTCAATTTGCTGTCGCCGCTGCTGGTCAGCGAGCGCGGGGCCATGCAGGCCTGCGGCACCATGCTGCCGGTCATTCGCAACGCCGGCCATCACGACGCCGAATTGGTGATGCACGCGATGATGCTCGACGAGGCGCGCCATTGGGAGGGCCTCAATCGCTTCTACATCGAAGCGAAAGCGTCGCCGTCCGCGATCACCGAGAATCGTGACATGCTCGGCATCAATCTGCTGATCATGCGCGGCACGTCCTTCGATCAGTGGCTGTGGTGCATTCAGATTTGCGACATCATCGCTGGCCATCTCTATGCCGCGTTCAAGAACTCCTGCGAATCGAAGCCGATCGTCGAATTGTTTACCGGCTTCCTGCGCGATGAATCGCGTCATCATCGCTTCTGCCAACTCTACTTCGAAGAGCAGGCCAGCCGCTTCACGAGCGAACAGCGCATCCGCTTCCGTCACCACGGCAGCCGCTTGGTCGCCAAGTTCGAGACCATGATTCTCGGTCGCCTGCGTGACGACCTCGTACGCATCGGCGCTGACCCGCACAAAATATTCCACAAGATCGCCACCGCCGTCGATCGCCAAGCCGACGAATACGGCCTGTAACCGGCCCCTGGGATGCCGCCGGTCGGACGGTCGATCATGCGTAAGGGGATGTGCGCTTCTTAGCGGAAGACAAAGTTGCAGTTTTGCGGAGTAAACTGCTCGAAACGGTGGAATGTGGTGCCAAAGTCGTCGGTGCGGAACACGCCTTCGCGCCCGATGGAGACCGCCACCACGCCCGCCTCACCGGGCTTGACTGCGAGATGGATGGGAAAGAAATCACGCCCCCCATGGCCAGTTCGACGAGGTAATTCGCCACTCCCACACGCCCAGGTCAGGCCGCGATCGCGGCTGACATAGAGACCCTCGTCGCTGCCATCTGGGCGGACTGCGTAGAAGGTCGCGCCATCAACGGTGTCGGCGGCCACGTAGTGGTCGTTGTTAAAAATGCGGGTGACGCCGCTCAACCACGGCAAGCCGTGGGCTTCGTTCCCTGTTTGACCGCCGTCGTGACTGACGCGAGCCGTCAGCTTATTGCCGGGAGCATATACCAGCACATCCGGATCAGTGGCCGAGACCGCGTTCTTGGCGCCGCCGTGATGGTCTTCCTCAGGAACGGGGTCGGTCATCGAGCCCCAAGTCTGGCCGCCGTCGTCGGAGCGCAGATCGTAGCTGGGGCCGCGCCATCCGCGATTCATCGCCAGATACCAGCGTTGCGGGTGGTGCTCGCTGGTCGCCACGCCAGAGGCATCATCGCCGCCCTTGCCCTCGGTCCCCATGATCGCTTGGCCGAACTTGTCAGCCTGAGCCTCGGCGGTGGAGGTCCAGCGCAGGCCGCGGCGATTTTTGCCGCCCAGGGTCTGGACGCCAACATCATGCTGACCACCTCGGTCAATGCGGTCGTGCCGAAAAAGGGCGGCGTCGCCTACGACACCTCGAAGGCCGCCGCCGATCATCTCGTGCGCGAACTCGCGGTGACCCTCGCGCCGCGCGTGCGCGTCAATGCGGTGGCCCCAGCCACCGTGGTCAAGGGCTCGAGCATGGTCCCGCGCGATCGCGTGATCAGTTCACTCGCCAAGTACGAGATTGCCTACAGCGAAGCCGAAAGCGACGAAGTCCTGCGCGACAAACTTGCCGCCTTCTACGCCCAACGCACCCTGCTGAAGCAGCCGATCACTCCCGCCGACCAAGTCGAAGCCGTCTTCTTGCTGTGCACGCGTCGCCTCAGCCGCACCACGGGCCAGATCATCCATGTCGATGGTGGGCTGCATGAGGCGTTTTTGCGATAGGATTGCCTCGGTCCGGAAGTCCGGAAGTCTCCTATGCGATGGAGAGCGAAGAGAACCGGATTACCTTGTGACCGGTCTGGACCACTGAAAAGCGCCGGTTGGCCATCGTCCTCGACGACTTCCGGACTTCCGGACAATGAGGCAATGAAACTGGCCTACGGCACCTCTGGTCTGACCCTGACCCTCGATCCTAGCACGTGGGATGCGGAAATCATCCTGCCGGAAGAGCGGCCGGCGCTGGAGGACGCGCACGCGGCGTTTGTGGCCGCAGCGGCCGCACCGTTGGGGACGCCGTCGTTTGCGGAGCTCGGTCGGCGTGTCGGTGTGGGCCGGGTCTGTATCGCCATCGCCGATCACACGCGCCCGGTGCCTGATCATCTGCTGCTGCCGTGGATCGTCGCGGCGCTCGGCGTGTCCGATGAGCAGGTGACCGTAATGGTCGGAACCGGGACGCATCGCGGCTCAACCGAGGACGAATTGGCGCGCATGCTTGGTCCGGCGCGTGGGCGCTTCACGGCGATCAATCACGATTGCCAGGCGACGGCGGACCTTTTCGATTGCGGACGTTCGACCTGCGGCGGTCCTATCGTGTTGAATCGCCATTGGGTCGCCGCCGATCTGCGCATCGCTACCGGTTTCATTGAGCCGCATTTTTTCGCCGGGTTTTCGGGCGGATCGAAAGCCATCGTGCCCGGCATCGCGGGGTTGGAAACGGTGCGTCATTTCCATCGCGCCAGTCTGATCGCGCATCCACGCACGACTTGGGGCCTGACCAGCGACAATCCGCTCCAGCAATTGACCCGATCGATGACAGCGGTGTGTCCGCCGCATGCCATCGTCAATGTGCTGCTTAACCATCGGAAGGCGATCAGTCACGTCGTCGTCGGCGACGTGACTGCCGCGCACGACGCCGGCTGCGCCATCGCGCTGCGCGAGGCACTGCGTCCGGTAATGCGGCGTTATCCGGTGGTGGTGACCACCAATTCCGGTGCCCCGCTCGATCAGAATTTTTATCAGACCGTCAAAGGCATCTCGGCTGCCGCGCGCATTGTCGAGCCCGGTGGCACCATTATCGTCGCCAGCGAATGCCGCGTTGGCCTGCCGAGCGAAGGGGAATTTGCGACCTTGCTCGCGGATCCGCGCGACAACACCGCCTTGCTCGCGGCGATTCTCGCTAATCCGCACACGCTCCACGACCAATGGCAGGTGCAGACCCTCCTGCAATGCGCAGCGCAGGCGCGCATCATCCTGGTCAGCGCCCTCTCGGCCGCCGATCGCCAGCTGACGCGCACGGCCCATGCCGACACCGTCGACGCGGCACTGGCGGTGGCGCATGCCGAGCTTGGGCCGGGCTGTCACCCACTGGCGGTCTTACCGCAAGGTCCGCTGACCATTCCCACCCTGGTTGCCTAATCGCTGCCAACCGCCGCTTGCCGTACGCGCAGCGCGCGCGACAAGTCAGCCATGTATGATTTCCTGCGTGGCGCGGTGGCGAATCTCGATACCGAAGGTCGTCTGAGCCTGGACGTCAATGGCGTCGGCTATTCGCTGCGCATCAGCGAGCAGTGCCGCAGCGCGATCGCCCTCGACGGCAGCGCGGTGACCCTGCCGGTGCGCTTGGTGGTGCGCGATGATGATCTGATTCTATTCGGCTTCATCGATGTCGCGGAGCGCGCGGCCTTCGATCTGTTGACCTCGGTGCAACAAGTCGGCCCGGCGGTGGCGCTGGCGATTCTCTCGGCCTGCGACGTGGCGAACTTGCGTGGGGTGCTGCTCACGCGCGATGTGGCAACGCTGAAGAAGATCAAGGGCGTCGGTCCTAAGACGGCAGAACGCATCGTTTTGGAATTGGTCGATAAAGTCGCGCGAATTCCCGAGCCATTTCGCATTGGTGGTGCGAAAGCCTCGCCGGAAGAAGCGGCGATTGGCGAAGCGCATCGCGCCCTCATCGTCCTCGGTTTCGGCAGCAAGGAGGCCATCGACGCTCTCGCCAAGGTGGTCGAGCCCGGTATCAGCGGCGAAGCGCTGCTGCGCGCCGCGCTCGCGGTGCTGCGTTAACGCCATGTCCTGGGTCGCCCCACTGCTCGACGCGCACGATGAGGGCCACCTCAGCGCGGTTGAAGTGTGGGATGTGGTCCTCGCCTGCGTCCATGAGGCGGATCCGACACCGGTGGTAGCGCATTGCTTGATCGGGCTGGGACTGCCTGCGCCGCAGCGCGCGCCGTTGGCGGAGGAGATGGTGGTTATCCTGGATGATGGTGATTCTGCCGCCTGAATGTGGTTGGCATCGGGCCATTGACGCCGACGGTAGGCGCGTGTTGCGCCTGCCCCGTCAATCTGAGGCCCTCCAAGGCACTGTGCTCAGCGGTCGCTCGCGGCATCTCGGTGATGAAGCCGTGCGCTACCTGATTGCCGGTGCGATCAGTGCAGCCGTGGAATTCGGCGGCTTCTTGGCACTGCATTCCGGTCTCGGTTGGTCGACGGTCTCGGCCACCCTCGGCGGCCACGGCACGTCGATCGTGGTCAATTACCTGCTCAGTGCGTTTTGGGTATTCCGTTATCGTCGCCATCCCCACCTGGCCATTGAGTTGCCGTGTTTTCTCGCCATCGCGGGTGTTGGCCTCGGTATCAACGTCGCGGTGATGTATGGCGCGGAACAATGGCTGCAGCTGACCGGGCTGGCGGCCAAGGTGCCGGCATCGGCGCTGGTGGCGTTGTGGGCAGTGGCCGCCAAGCGGCTGTGGTTGTTCGCCCGTCCCCATCCCTTGGAATCTGTGCAGGAATCGCCATGAGCGATGCCGTGACTCTCAATGACCTTCTGGCTACGCCGACGCCACCAGACCTGCGCTTCACCGCTCGCGCTGGATGTCGGTCGAGTGCCGAACTCACCGTGCTCGTTGCCGCGCTCTTGCCCAGCCGCCCCGCACGCACGCGTGATTTGGTGACCGGGCTGGTGCTGTGCTGGCATGATCATTACGACGCCAGTCACGATTGCTGCCAAGCCCATGAAGGTGACGCCGACGCCGATTACCTCCACGCAATCCTCCATCGGCGTGAGGGCGATGCCGGCAATGCCGGCTACTGGTTTCGGCGGGTCGGCAGTCATCCGCTGTTCGCGGCCGTTGCCGCAGCCGCGACCACTCACGGCGTCAGCGAGGTCGTAGTGGGGGGCCGACTGGATCCCGTGGCCCTGGTGCAAGCCACTTTGGATGC
Organism: uncultured candidatus Brocadiaceae bacterium; assembly: GCA_964415495.1. Taxonomy (GTDB): domain Bacteria; phylum Planctomycetota; class UBA11346; order UBA11346; family UBA11346; genus CAYQAQ01. Next base: position 7,786 of record CAYQAQ010000113.1, read on the forward strand.
GGATGCGCCAGCCCAAAAGACGGCCGCCCTGCAGGCCGTGCAGGCGGCCGAGCTCCGGGCCCTGCTCGCCGCCTGGGCAGGCTGACTGCCGGTCCGAAGGGTCGTACAGTGGGGTCTTTCCTCCCCGGTCCCGGCTCTAGCATGCGCCCCACCGGCCCCACTGCGGCTGGACCAATGAACGCTAAGCCATATCCTACGCAACCCGGCCTTTGCCGAGCGACCTTTCGGCCGCAGACATCTT
>CAYQAQ010000114.1:0-8013 GCA_964415495.1 uncultured candidatus Brocadiaceae bacterium
AGGCATTCATGGCGGCGAAGAGGGCGCTCTTGCAGTGGTAACAGCGGCGACCGTCATTGGCGCGGTACTCCTGCTGCTCGAATTCAGCGGTGGGCACGAGGTGGTGACGGATGCCGCGCTCAGCACAGAAGCGCACCGCCTCGTCGAGGCTGCGGCGCGCCAGACTCGGGCTATCCGCCGTGACGGCTTCGCAGGCATCGCCCAGCACGCTGTGCGCTACGTGCAACAAATAGGTCGAATCGACCCCCGCGGAAAACGCGACCAGGACGCGCGGCCAACCAGCGATCTGCACCCGCAGGCGCTGCTCTTTGGCCAGGGCATCATCCATGCCGGGATCGTCGCCGCTCTCCGTGCGGCCACAAGCCGAAGTGAGGGGGATTCCCACAGCAGTGACGAGGGAATCGGGCAATCCCACACCAAACCCGGCTTTATGCCTTGGCATGGCGTGTGCACTGGACCTGGTGTACCTTCACCTCTGATACCCTCAGAACCCAGGAGTCTCCCATGCGCCCCACCCCTATCCTTGCCACCTGTCTCGCGCTGCTCGCCACCGGCGTTTATGCCGCCGAAGGCGAGGGCAAACGCCCGGCCCTGACCCCCGAGCAAAAAGCGGAGCTCGTGAAGCGCCACGACACGGACGGTGATGGCAAACTGAGTCAAGCCGAGCGCGACGCTGCCCGTGAGGCGTTTGCCTCCAAGCGCGGAGAGCACATGACCACGTTCAAAGAGAAACACCCCAAGGCCTTTGCCCATTTCGACAAGAACGGCGACGGCAAACTGGACCAGGCGGAACGCGAAGCCGCGCGTCAGCGTCTGGCCGCGCACAAGGAACGCTTTGATACCGATGGCGATGGCAAGCTTAGCGAAGCCGAACGCGCTGCCGCTCGCGAAGCCTTTGCGTCGAAGCGCGAAGAGCACCTGGCGAAGTTCAAAGAGAAGCACCCCAAGGCCTTTGCCCATTTCGACAAAAACGGCGATGGCGTTCTCGATCACGGTGAACGTGAAGCCGCGCGCGCGGCGTTGGCGGAACGGCGTGAAGCCCACGGTGAGAAGCGGCAGGAGCGCCGCGAGGCGCACGGTGAGAAGCGGCAGGAGCGCCGCGAGGCGCACGGAGAGAAGCGCGCCGAGCGCCCGGTCAAGCGCGCCCAATAAGCGGGCTACTCGACCGCTGGCGCCCGGCGCCAGCGGTCGGCGAGCACGCCGCCGACCACCAATTGCAGCGCGTGGTACAAGACCACCGGCAGACAGAGCAGTCCGATATCAGCGCGGTCAGCGGCGAGCAACCCGATCAGCGGGACGCCGATGGCCGCGCTTTTGTTGCTCGCGCACAGCTGCACCGCGATGCGGCCGCCGTGATTGAGTCGCAGCCAGGGCCACCGCGCCAGCAGGCGGGCACCCAGCAGGGCGAGCGTAAAGCCAGCGAGCACCGCCGCACCAGCCAAGCCCAGCATCTGCGCGTCCACGCGCACACTGCCGCTGGCGACGGTGGTGGCGACCACGTACGCCAAGATCACTAAGAAACAGCGGTTGGACCAGCGACCGAGTGCCGGCCGTTGCCGATCGCACCATGCCTGGCAGCGCAGGCGGATCAGTTGGCCGATCGCGAGCGGCACCAGCGTCTGTAGGGCCAGATCGCGGAACACGCCGAGCAGCGGTGCATCGGGGCGCACGCTGGTCAGCCACAGAATGGTCCACGGACAGATCAGCACGCCGAGCACGCTGCCGGTGGCGGCGATGACCAGAGCCAGGGCTTCATCACCACCCGCGCTGCGGGTCAGCACCACGCACGAGGTGATCGTGGTGGGCAGGCAGGCCAGGATCAGGACGCCACTGCGCAGACCAGCGGGCCACGTGTCGAGCAGGCCACTCAAGGCTAATGCGTACGCCAGCGCCGGCAGCGCGATCAGGATGAAGATCTGGACCGCGACGTGGACGCGTAAGCGGCGAGTGGCGTCCCACAGCGCCGTGGCGGGCAAGATCAGGCCGGCAATGAGGAAGATCGCACCGATCAGCAGCGGCTGCAGGCGTTCGAGGTGGAGGTGCCCACCCCGCGCCAGCCACTCCGCGCCCAGCGCGCCGCAGATCATGGCGAGGCCCAGCCCGAGCAGAAAGGATTGCCGGCGCAGCCATGCACGCATCGTCAGCATGATGGGCGTGATGCCGAGGCCGCCAGCGGCCACCGGTGTCCGGTTCTGTCTGCGTGCGCAGACGCCCCAACCAGCGATGGACAGTCCCCCCGAGCGGCATCACACTGACGCAGAGGTTACCCATGTCCGAAGTGCTGCGCGCGAAAATGGCCACCGCGACCCTGATCGACAAAACCGTGCATGCCGATGGTCGGCTGTGCGTGATCACCTTGCGCCCCGACACTGGTGAACGTTGGTGGTATAAAGCGGGGCAGTACACCTCGCTGGGATTGGATACCGCCGAGCAGGGCTTCGTGGTACGCGCGTATTCGATCGCTGGCAGTCCGCTCGATCCTGACCTCGAATTCTACATCGCTTTGGTCGAAAACGGGAAACTCACGCCGACGATTTTTGCCCAGGAGCGCGGGGCCACCTTCTATTTTCTCAAACCCGTCGGTCACTTTACCTTAGCCAAAGGCGACAAGCCGACCGCCGTCATGGTCGCCACGGGCACCGGTCTAGCACCTTTTGTGGCGATGATCCGCAGCTTGTGGAAAGCCCATCAAGCCGGTTTGCCAGTGAACCAACGAGTCATCCTGTTTCACGGCGCTTCGCATGTCGATGAGCTGGTCTATCGCGACGAGCTGACGCGTTATGCCAGCGATGCGCATTTCGACTTCACCTATATCTGCACGAGTAGTCGCCCGGATCCCGCGCGTGGCTGGACCTCGGCTATCGGCATTGGTCGCGTGAACGAGGTGGTGCGCCTTGTGCTCGGCGCGGATGTGGCGCCCGGTCGCACCGTCGCCTTGCCGGATGGCGTCACCGTCAGCGGCCTGCGCGCGCTCATCGAGCCTGGTTTGACCGCCTTCTATACCTGCGGCAATCCTGGCATGATCGAGGATCTGCGCGCGCCAGCGGCCGACCTCGGGGTCACGACCTATTTGACCGAGGAATTCTGGAAGGCCTGAGCTGCTGCCCAGCGCGCGGCTTGCTGTAGGGCTGCCATCACCTGATCGGGCGTCGCAGCACTGCGTCCTTCGGCGAAGGTCAGCACCAGCGGCTCTGCGTAGGCGAAGGTCAGCACCAGGGTGTCGCGGAGGCCAGTGCCGACCGGTAATTGGCGGCGATCAATCGCCGCCAAACGGTCGAGTGGCAACAACACGGCATGGTCGCCGCGCGGGCGTTGTTCACGGTGGAGCTGCAGAAATCCGGGCAAGGCTGCCGCGCTAACCGTGGCATACGCGACATCGGGCACATCGGGTCGAGGTACGTCGAGCGCCGGAAGCGCCGCGGCAGAGAGGGTGATCAGACACGCGATAACAAAACGAGCAGTACGCATGTGCGCCATATTCAGCGCTGTTCATGAGTGAACCATGAGTTCGTGGCCAGAGCCTCGACACGCGCTAGGCTGAGCCCGTGCGTCTCGCGAGGACTTTGGTAGTGGGCTGGTCGATGCTCTGCGCCGCTACGGCAGCAGATGTTGCAGCGGAAACCGTGGCAGAGCCGCTGCCTCCGGTCATTGCGACCCCCGGCGAACGCGACCATCGTCTGGGCGTCTTTGCGCGACACCACGTTCAGTTGGAATTATTCGCTCCGATGGGTGCCGAAGAGGCACGGGTACTGCTGGTGAATCGCCGCGACGTCAGCGTTTTGGTCGAATACACGGTCGAGGTCACCATGGGGGGGCCGGTGACCTACGCCGTCGATCTGCAAGCCAAAGAGACGCGGGGCGACGATGGCCGCTTCGTGGTGCCGATCAGCGGTCAGGTGCGGCCGCGGGCGGCGATTGTGCGCGTTGACGTGGTACCGATCGAGGAGGGCAGCGGCTATATCCGCCTTGCCGAGGATCGCGAAAATCGGGTCACGGTGAGTCTGTTTCGCCCGGAAAACGGTGGCAACCGGGTGTATGCCGTGCTGGTCAATAATGATGACCGTGCCGTCACCGTCACCTGGGAAGCGCGTGGTCTGATCGGTGGTGAACCGCTGCGCTTCACCACCAACCTGGCCGCGCGCGCGGTTGCTGGTCGCGACGGTCGCATCACCTTGCCGTACAAACCCATCCACGATCCACGCTTTCGCACCCGGCCGCGGGTAAACATCATCGACGTTACTCAGCAACGCCGCTGAGCTGCATCCTACGGTGGTGTTGGCGGTTGGTTCGGCGCATCGGCTTCGGCGGCTCCATCGTAACTGGGATCGCTGCGATTGCCGAAGGCGTGGTAATTGAACTGCGCGAACATGCTCCACAGCAATTGCAGATCGTAAGTCGACAGATGCATGCGGCTGAGCAGATGTTCGAGCTTGGGCGTGAAGCGCTCGACGTCGGTGCGGCGGAAATAGCCGAAGCGTTCCAGGGTGTGGCGCCAATAGCGGAAGAAACGATCGACATCGGCGCGCGGTGCGCCCTCGGGGATCTCTGGGCGCGGAGGCGCGGAGGCGCTTTCTGCGAGCGCGTAGAGCAGGATGCCAACCGCATGTGCGAGATTGTACGAAAAAACAGGGCCGAAATGGCGGAGGCGGACGAACACCTGGCAGCTGCGCATTTCATCTTCGGTCAGGCCGTCGGACTCGTTGCCGAAGACCAGCGCCCAACGTGCTGCGGGGCGCGCGGCCAATACCGGTGGCAACTGCGATGGCACCAGGGGTTCGCCGAACTGGCCATCGCGCAAGCGCGCCGACGTGCCGACCACCAGGCCGCAGTCCGCCACAGCGCTGCGAATGTCGGGGAAGATCGGCGCGGCCAAGAGCAGCGGTTTGGCGTTGACCGAGAACTTGCAGGCGTCGTCGCAATCGACCTCGGTCATGGGCGCAACTAGCCGCAGATCGGTGATGCCGAAATTGCCGCACAGCCGTGCCACCATGCCCAGGTTCACCGGGCCCGAGGTGCGGACGAGCACGACACACACATCGCGCAGCAGTTCAGGTGGGGGGCTTGCTGGGGGGATCGCCATGAGGTGGCTCAGGGTGGAGCGCAATTGCCGGTGGTCCAGCGTCAGCGGTTGCCCCGCGCTTCCCATCGGCACCATGCCCGCATGGTTGATGACGACGATCGCGTACTGCGTTTTCCGGGCTCGCAGCCCGCTCCCGCTGCCCCAGCGCCGACGGCGGCGGCATTGCCGTCGGCGCGGCCGCCCGATCCGGCCGATCTCGACGAAGACCGGCGCAAGGCGATCTCGGTCATCTTGAGCGGCATGCCTTTTGTGTGCATCGGTATCCAGCCGAGTGCCACCGGTGCCGACTTCTTCACCAGTCTTGGCGGCGATACCGCTGAGCTGGCCAAGGCGCAACCGCATCTGGATGGCGTCATCAGTCGCTTGTTCCACAAGCGCGGTATTCGCTAAAGCGCGGAACCCTCGCTGTCGAGCAGCACTCGGCGAATCGCTGGCCGCATCAGCTTGCCGGAGGTCGTGCGCGGAATGTGGCAGCCGCTGGCGAGCGCCAGCGCCCGTGCGACCGGAAGGCCCGTGTATTCCGTGACGAAGGCGGCCACCGCCGCTTCCGCCTCAGCAGCGGATGCGGCACCGTGATTGATCTCAAACAGCACGCCCAAACCACGAAACGGCGCGGCGATGTCGTGGCGCAAATCGACCACGGCCGCTAAGCGCACGGCGTTGGGTAGGGCACGCGGCAAGGCCGCTTCGACATCGGCCGGATAATAATTCACCCCGTTATGGATGATCATGTCCTTGGCCCGGCCGCACAGATGAAGGTGGCCCGCGTGGAAGAACCCGAGATCGCCGGTGCGATACCAGCGCGTGCCCGCGTGGTCGACGAAGGCCGCGGCGGTGGCGGCCTCGTTGCGCCAATAGCGGCTCAACACCGAAGGCCCGGCCAGCAGTACTTCACCGACGAGATCCTCGCCCACCAGCTGATGCTCGCGTTCAATCGCCACCTGCGTCCCCGGGCCTGGCGGACCGCAGCCGACCAGCGCCAAGCTGGTGGATTGTTCGTGATCGTCGTCGGCGTTCGCGGCCGCGTCGACCACACGAACCTGACCAGTTCGTTCGAGTTCCGCGCGATCGACCACGGTCACGTGCAGGGGTGCGCCAGGGGCACAGCAGGTGGCCATCAGCGTCGACTCGGCCATGCCAAAGGCGGGAATCGCTGGAGGCGGCATCCCTAAGGGCGCGGTCAAGGCCGCGAAATCGCGCATGACCCCAGCGGCGATCGGCTCAGAACCGCAGATAATGCCGCGAAACGCGGAGAGATCGATGCCCGTGATTGGTCGCCGCGCCGCCATGCGCACCACCATGGCGAAGGCGAAATTGGGCCCAGCCGAAAAATGCGCGCGTTCTTCCGCCAGCAAGCGCAGCCACAGATCCGGACTGCGGCCAAAGCGGCTGGTCGGAAAAAAGCAGCCACGCGCAGCATGGCGCACCGCCATGGCATAGAGCCCGACCATGCTCATATCGTGATAGATCGGCAGCCAACCGACGCAGCGTCCCTGCGGACCCCAGTCGAGCACGGCGGACATGCTGTCGACATTGGTCAGCAGCATGCGATGCGTCACCACCACCCCTTTGGGAACGCTGGTCGACCCCGACGTGAACTGCAGGAAGCACGGATCATCCGGCGCAGAAACGCGCAGCGGCGCTACGGGCTCCGCTTCAGGCAGATCATTCAGGATCATCGTCGTCGGCAATGGTGCCGCATGGGTGGTGACGACCGCATCAAGCTCACGATCGAGCACCAACACGCGCGGTTGTGCGACGGCTACGATGGCGTGGAACTGTTCGACCAGCCGACTGGCGGTGCCCGCTCCGGTGGGTGCCAACGCCGTCGGAATCGCGCCCAGATGCATAGACGCCAGCATGGTGAGCAAGGCCAATTGCTGATCGTGCACATGCACCGCGATGACATCGCCGCCCTGCACACCCACGTCCAGCAATCGTTGAGCGACGCCATGGATGCGGCGAGCGAAGCGCGGCCACGATACGAAGGCACCGGCCTGGGAATCAGCCTCACGCCCGAAACAAAAGCGCAAACCGCGCACGCCATCATCGGGAATCGCCGCGAGTCCGGCGATGATCTGCTGAAATGTCGTGGGCGCTGGCATCGGCCGCGCATCTTTGGCCAATTCCGCTGTTTCGAAAGGCCCTATGTGCGCGACTCCAGCACCGAGGGTCCGCTATTGGTTCTGTGCTTTCGTCCGGTTCTCAATGCCCCTTCGGGGTATTCGCTGGCGTATACCGCTCACGCCCCGCTCGATTCACCTGGGTCGAATAGCCCTGGTGACGAAAGGCCGCGACGTCGCTGGCGCTGAGTGCAGTGTGCGTTTTGAGCATGAGTAACTCCTGATGCCCAGCATGGGTCCATCCATGAAGGATTCATGGCTCACGGGGAGAACATGTGTATCCTAGTGTGATGTTATCCGTCCAGCGCACCATCCATGGGCGTGACCTGCGTTCCTTGAATGCGGGCCTGCATGTTGCAAGCGCTGCGCCTGCAGGCGGCGGAAACCTTCCTGCGCAGCAGCGATGATGACCTCGCCACCGTGGCCGCCGCTTGTGGCTTCCACGGTCGTGCCCACTTCTAACGCCTCTTTTGCGCCCGCCATGGCGTGACGCCGGGCGTGTACCGCCGCCAGACTCGCCGGACGCTGATGACCTAACCTTGCGGTTTGCAGTAAGTTGGCGTATCATCTACCAGGAGTCTCCACGATGTCGACCGCCATCCTGTCTCGTCTGACCTTGCTTGCTCTCAGCGCAGCAGTGGTGCCTGCCACCCTGGTGGCAGCCGATAGCACGGCCAATAACTACATCGCCCGCCTGTCTGGGGGCGTCTGGCTGGCCCCCGTCGAGGGCCAATTTGCCTACGGTACCGGGGGTGGCCAAGGCACGGCGGTCGAGCTGGGGGAGCTGGGACTGGAGGACAGCGAGGCCAA
>CAYQAQ010000115.1:0-3374 GCA_964415495.1 uncultured candidatus Brocadiaceae bacterium
ACGCGGGGATGATCGATGAGGCCGCTGCCGAAGACGAAAGCCGCAGCGCGCGCGGCCCTCGATGCGGCTGGTCTGCGGTGTCCGGGCGTGGGCTCGTATGCCAGCACTGATGACGAAGCGCGCCATGCGTTGTGTCTGCACGTCGCCGCTACCTTGGGTGCACCGATCGTCCGCATCGGTCCGGGCCGGTATGCGTCCGGCCGCAGTTTCGCCGAGCAACTGGCGGATCGTCGCGCGCGCTATCGCGCCCTCGGCGAACAAGCCCAAGCCCTCGGTGTGCGGGCCGCGATCGAAGTCCACGATCATAGCTTCTGTCCATCGCCGTCGGCGGCCTGGCGCGTGCTCGACGGGTGCGATTCGCGTGGCGTCGGCGTCATGCTCGATCCGGCCAATAGGATCTGCGAAGGCTGGGGGGGGCGATTCCGCAGGCACTGGCCGCGCTCGGGCCTTCTCTCGCGCATGTCCATGTGAAGGATCGCGGGATCACTGAGCGTGCGCACGGACACGAGCATCGGCACCGGGGTTTTCTGTTTGCGCCGCTCGGCAGCGGCGTCTCCGGCAAGGTCACGCCGAGATGCACCCCGCGTTGGCTGAGCGTCCGTTCTGCCAGGTCGAGTGTGCTGCGCACCGCCGCGACGGCATCGCAGGCACCGCCAGCAGGCCTACGGTTGCGCGCAGAGTCGAGCAGACTGCGCGTGATCGCGGATAGGCGACACCTTATTACCAGCGAAGGCCATCCACTTGCCGATGAAGCCCAAGGTCGCATAGCCCACCGCAACCATCACTACCGCCGCGACGAGTCGCCAACCGCGCCGCGGAACCTCAGAATTGGCAGACCCCAGCATCAGTGGAAGTCTGACGCCGAAAGGCGGATCGGGCCAGAGGGGGCTTTTGGCGTGCCAAGGTTTTCTGCATCCCCTCTGCTCCCAGCCTCGCTACCGACGGGGCATTCGACCTCTCAGGTCAGCGCCAGCGTGGTCAGTATCACGCCCGCTGCGCCCATGGCCGCGCCCGACCAACGCAAGGCATTTTGGCGGTGCAGTAGCACCAAGCCGATGCCCAGCCCGGCCGCGTGCAGCAGGGCGGTGCCGATCAGCATGCCGCTGACGTAACCGGCACCAGCGCCTTCCGAGAAATGCGCATGGCCATGAATGGCACCGGCAATGGCACACAGGCCCAGCGCGACATACGGCGCTTTCGCTGCGGCGACCAGCAGGCCGAGCACGATAACCGAAGCCGCCACCGCCCACTCCCACGGCGTCGCCGTAATCTGCGCCAGGGCCGTGCCACCCAGGCCCATGGCGGCCACGAAGGTCAGCGGCAGCACCCAGCGCCAGCGACCGCCGAGGCGCGCACCGAGCAGACCGACCGTGACCATGGCCAGCAGATGGTCGATGCCCAACACCGGATGCAGCAAGCCCGCCGCAAGGCCGGTTTCCGTTTCATGCCCGGGGTGGGCGCTGAGCCCGACCGTGACACCGGACAGCGCGATGAGAGCGGCAAAACGGGACATGAGCATGAGGGTTCTCCGGAACGGCGACATCGTGCGTCTGTGGTTGGCCACGCAATGCTGCATCGTTCAGCCGCGGGCGCGGCGATGCCACCAGGCAAACGGCGCGGCCAGCAGCGGTAAGAGCGCGAAGCAGAGCACGGTGATTTGGGGCGGGGGCAGATCGTGGCGGGTCGAGAGCACAAAGCCGACGGTGGCGGCCAACAAGGCCAGCAGGGGAGCCGCGACAAATTGCCAGCGCACTTCGCGGCACGCCCCACGCGCCGCCATCGCGGGCAGGATCAAACAAGCGAAGGTATAGAGCAGGCCGCCGGTACGAATGGCGATCGCCACCGTCAAGGCGACCCAAATCGCGATGGCGAGTTCCCACAGCCGCCGCCGCATGCCGGCCAGCGTTGCCCAGTCTGGATCGATGGCCAACAACACCAGATGTCGCCAGAACAGAATGACGCCGAGGATGCTCAAGCCGAGCGTCGTGGCAGGCATGGCCACATCGCTGGCCTGCGCCCCGAGCAAACTGGAATTGAGCAAGGTTTCAATCGCTCGGGCACCATGCGCACTTTGCGACAGCAGCACCAGCGCCAAGGCCCCCCCGGTCAAAAATACCCAGCCGGTCCGGCTTTCCGGGCTGCTGCGTTGGCCGAGAACCCCCGGTGCACAGATTAGCGCGGCGACGACCGCCATCACGATGGCGCCGACATACGGAAAACTCAGCGCCAACGTCGACATGCCATCCATGTGGCAGGGATCGACCGGACCCCCCAGACCCGAGGTCAGTCCCGCGATCCAAAAACCCAGGGCAACGCCGGCGGTACCAGCTTGGGCGATGGCGGCGCCGACAAAGATCTGAGTCCGTGCGACCACCAGCACTCCAGGAATCGCGCAACTGGCGGCGACCAGCAAGCCAGCGATCCAGCTGGCACTGAAGAATGCCCACGACGCCACGAACAGCTGCCAGGATTCCGTCAGATAATCGATCACGATACGGCTTCCTGCAGGCGGATCTGATCGCTGATCGTCGCCACCGGTCCACTCACCACGCCACCATCATGGAACCACGCTGCATGATGGCAGAAGCGGTGGGCGAGGGCCAGGTCATGTGTGACCAGCAGCACACTCAAGGTGCGCTCACTGGCGAGGTGTTCGATCGCAGCAAGAAAGCGCTGCGTGCTGTCAGTGTCGAGTGCTGCCGTCGGCTCATCGAGGACCAACAAGCTCGGCTGCCGCACCAGCGCCCGCGCCAGCAGGGCGCGCTGCCGCTGCCCGCCTGATAACGCGCGCCAATCGCGCCCGGCCAGATCGGCCAGCCCGAGCTGATCCAAGGTCGTGGCAATACGTTGGCGACGCTCGCGCCACCCCAGCGGCGATCCAACCAGACCCAGGTCGACGACTTCGCGTACCGTGGTGGCGAGGTACGGATCGACATCAATGCGCTGCGGCACCAAACCAACGCCGTCGTCCAGCACCAAGTCGCGATTGACGCCAAGCACCCCGGCGAGCGCCGGCAGACGTCCACACAAGGTATGGATGAACGTGCTCTTTCCCGCCCCATTGCGCCCCAGCAGTGCCCAGCGTTCACCCGCGGTCACCGTGAGCTCGATATCCCGACACACGGCCTCACGCCCATACCCGACCGCTAAACCGCGCGCGATCAGCATCACCCGCGCTGTGGTCGACAAATCCGGATGAATAACCTCACGCGCCGGCAGCATGCAGCGCAGCGTCGTCATCACCGCAGGCTGGGCAACTGCTCACCACCGTTGGTCCTGGGTCCTGCGTCCTGCGTCCTGGGTCCTGCGTCCAGCATTTCCCATTAGGAGGATACATGTGGGTATCGCGATTATCAGCAGCTAGATCGTCGCCA
>CAYQAQ010000115.1:3384-7980 GCA_964415495.1 uncultured candidatus Brocadiaceae bacterium
CCGTTGGTCCTGGGTCCTGCGTCCTGCGTCCTGCGTCTCCTGTCCAATGCCATTGGGCTAAGAAAGTGCCGACTGCGCCGCGATTCCGCACTCGAATGGACACAGAGCACCAGAGGGACCAGAGATCGCATAACGTGGCATAACATGGCCCCACTCACCACAGGCATGGCAACGGCCCGAGAAAAAGACCCGCACCCTTGTTTATTCCCTCTGGTGGCTCTGGTGCTCTGTGTTTATTCGTCCGCACTTTCCTCAGGAAAGCGAAGAAAAGCTACGGGACATGGTAGCGCAATGGCATTGGTCTCCTACGGGTATCGGGGTTCCACAGTCATGCTGATGGCGACCTTCATGCGGTCTCGCTCCAAACAACGAGACGCAGGACGCAGGACCCAGGACGCAGGACCCAGGACGACAGCTGAACTTATCCCAACTCCGCCAGGAGCGCCGCCCGCAGCGGCTCCGGTAGCGGCATCTTAGCCCCGCTGCGCGGCTCGACCGTGACCATGACTATGCGGCAGGTGCCGCTGAGCACGCCATCAGCGCGGGTGAAGGTCAGGCGATACGTAAAGGAAGTGGTGCCCACGGCTTCGACGGTAAAGACGGCAGTGAGGCGGTCGCCTAGGCGCAGCACTGCGGTGTAGTCGCTTTCCAGGTGCACGACCACCGCCACGTGATCGGCGCTGGCACTATCTGGGGCCAATGGCAGCCCGCGCGCGGTGAGCCAGGACTGGAACACGCCATGACAGAAGGCGGTTTGGTGCGGATAGAACAACCGCCCATAGGCGTCGGTGTGCTGGAGCTGAATGACAAGCGTCTCGGTGTGCACGTCCAGGTACCGGGGGGTATCCGTTAAGTGTCGCTCCAGGCGCAAGCCCGGCAATACCTATTGGTTGCGGGTATGACGCAGTGCCAACGTCGCGGCGGCTTGGGTTGTGAAAGTGAACGTTGTCGCGTATGCTGATGGTGACGGCCCTCGCCATGCACACGACATTTCCCTCTTTTAGCACTCTGCCCGGTATGCTCGCACAGACCCTGGCGCGGACGAGCAACGCGGCCGCCCTCAATTGGCGCGAGGGTGGCTACTGGCGGCGGATGTCGACCGAGGAGTTCGCCGCCCAGGTCCGTCGTTTCTGCTTGGGGTTGACCAAACTTGGCCTGAAGCCTGGCGATTGCGTCGGCATTCTGGCCACGCCCTCGCCGTGGTGGCTGATCGCCGACCTCGCGGTGCTCACCGCCGGCGGCATTTCGGTGCCCCTGTTCCCGAACATGTCGTCGGACCATCTGGTGTTCGCCATCGACAACGTGTCGATGCGTTACCTGTTTGTCTCGGACGAGGCCACCTGGGCCCTCGCCCGGCCCGAGGCGACGCGTCTGGAAGCCATCATCACCAAGGGCGTACACGCCGATCGCGGCCATCATGTCGATTGGCAGCGCGTGCTGGAACTCGGCGACGAGGTCGCGGCCGCCGATCCGCTCGCCCACGCGCGCCTGCGCGACGCGGTCACCGCCGATCAGTCGGCGACCATCATCCATACCTCGGGCTCAACCGGGCGGCCCAAAGGCGTCGTGCTGACGCACGGCAATCTGGTCAGCCAAGTGCACGGTGCCTGCGAGGTCTTTCCACTCGATCCGGCGCATGACCGCGCCTTGAGTTGCCTGCCCTTGGCGCACGTGTTTGAGCGCATGGTCATGTACGACTACCTCGCCAACGGGGTCGCGGTGCATTTCTGCGACGACATCGCGCTGATCGGCGCGATGATGCGCTCGATTCATCCGACCGTGATGACGGCCGTGCCGCGCTTGGTCGAAAAAGTGCATGCCCGCATCGCCGCTGATGTTGCTGGTGGCGGCCTGTTCAAACGCCTGATTGGTTCCTGGGCGCTGGATCGCGCCGATCATCATGCGCCTGAGGCCACCCATGAATTGGCCGACACCGTCGCTGACGCCTTGCTCTATAAGAAGGTCCGTGCTGCTTTTGGCGGCCAACTGCGCTACTTCATCATCGGCGGCGCGCCCTTGGCCGACGGATTGCATCGATTCCTGCTCAATGTCGGCGTGCCGGTCTATCTTGGCTACGGTCTGACCGAATGCGCACCGGTGGCGGCGGTCAATCGCCCCGGTGAAGCCTGCGTCGGCACCGTTGGCCGCCCCTATCCCGGCGTCGAAGTGCGCATCGGCGCCCAAGACGAAATCCTGGTGCGCGGACCCAACGTCATGCGCGGCTATCACCGCGATCCGGTCGCCACGGCGGCTACCGTCGATAGCGAAGGTTGGTTGCATACCGGCGATTGTGGACGCTTCGATGATCACGGTCGGTTGATCATCACCGGCCGCATCAAGGAACTGCACAAGACGGCTGGCGGCAAATACGTCAGTCCGGTGCCAATCGAACAGGCGCTGGTCGAACATCCGCTCATCGATCAGGCGATGGTGGTGGCCGAAGGCAAACCCTGTGTCACCGCCTTGTTATTCACGACGCCCGAAGCGGTGGCGGTCGCCAAACGTCGCGCGGGCACCGACGTCAGCGACGCCGCCTTCATGGCCAGCGCTGATGTCAAAGCCGACCTCGCCAAGCACTTAGCGGCGATCAATACGCGCCTCGATCATTGGGAGCAGGTTCGTCGCACGCTGGTGATCACCGAAGCACCGACCATCGCCAACGAACAGCTGACGCCGACGATGAAACTGCGCCGTCACGCGGTCTGTGCGGCCTTCGCTGCCGAAATCGACCAGATGTACCGCGAGCTCGCCAACGAGCGAGCCGCACCGGACTAGACGCTGCCGCTCACCGCCACGCAGCTTCATGGAGGGACCCATGCGCGAACGCATCGCCATTATCGACGGAATCCGGACGCCTTACGTGAAAGCGGGAGGGGTGTTCGCGCGCTTTGGTGCGGATGACCTCGGCGCCATCGCCGTGCGTGAACTGATGGCGCGTACGGGTTATCCCGCTGCCAAACTCGATGAATGCATCGTCGGCAATGTCGCCCAGCCGGCGGATGCCGCGAATGTCGCCCGCGTCGTCGCGCTGAAAGCCGGTCTGCCGGAAAGCCTCATCGCTAGCACCGTGCATCGCAATTGCGCCTCGGGCATGGAAGCCATCACGACTGCGACCGCCAAGATTCTCAGCGGCGAAGGCGAGGTCTACGTCTGCGCCGGCATCGAATCGATGTCAAATATCCCGCTACTGTTCGGTCGCAAGATGACCGACCTCTTCGCTGCGGCGATGCGCGCCAAAGGGCTGTTTGCCAAGCTCGGCGTGTGGTCGCGTTTCCGGCCATCGATGCTCGCGCCGGTGGTCGGCGTGCAGCAGGGCCTTACTGACCCGATTAACGGCCTGATCATGGGTAAAACCGCCGAGATATTGGCGCGCGAGTTCGGCATTTCCCGCGCCGAGCAAGATGCTTTCGCTCTGGAAAGCCATCGCCGCGCCAGTGCGGCGACCAAGAACGGCATCTTGGCGCAAGAGATCGTGCCGGTGCCGACGTCGAAAGACTTCGCCTCTATGATTGCCGAAGACGACGGCATCCGTCATGAGATGACGCCGGAGCAGTTGGCCAAGCTCAAGCCCTACTTTGATCGTCTCGCCGGCACGGTGACGGTCGGCAACAGCTCGCAACTCACCGATGGTGCGTGCGCGCTGTTGGCGATGCCCGAATCGCGCGCCATTGCTGAGGGCCTGACTCCGCTCGGCTTCCTGCGCGGTTACGCCTACGCCGCTTTAGACGGCCGGCGCATGGGACTCGGCCCGGTATTCGCCGCCGCCAAGGCCTTTGATCGGACCGGACTGACCTTGGCCGACATGGAATTGGTCGAGCTCAACGAAGCGTTCGCGGCGCAGGTGTTGGCCTGTCAAAAAGCCTTCGGCAGTGACGACTTCGCGCGGCGTGAACTCGGTCGCGAGGGCAAGCTCGGCGAGCTGCACAGTGATCGCCTCAACGTTAACGGCGGCGGCATCGCCCTCGGTCATCCGGTCGGTTCCACCGGTGCGCGCTTGGTCGTCACCCTGCTCAAGGAACTGCGCCGCCGCAAACTGCAGCGCGGCCTGGCAACCTTATGCATCGGCGGTGGCCAAGGTGCGGCTTTGATTCTGGAGGTGCAGTGATGTCCGCGCTCACGCTCACCGTCAATGACGGCATCGCCACCCTGACCTTCGACTGTCCTGGCGAGAAGGTGAATAAATTCTCAGCCGCCGTGATGGCGGAGCTGGATCAGCAGCTCACGGCGCTCGCGGCGCGCAGCGATGTGCGTGGGTTGATCATCATCAGCGCCAAGGACGGGATCTTTATCGCTGGTGCGGATCTCGCCGAGATTCGTGGTATCACCACCGAAGCGGATGCCTTGAGCAAAGCTCAAGCCGGACAGCGGGTGTTCCAAAAGCTGGCGGACCTGCCCTTCCCCAGCGTCGCCGCTATCGACGGCGCATGCTTGGGCGGTGGCTGTGAACTGGTGTTGGCCTGCACGGCGCGCGTCGCCAGCGATCATGAGAAAACCAGCATCGGCCTGCCGGAAGTATCCTTAGGGTTCGTGCCCGGTTGGGGCGGCACGCAGCGCCTGCCGCGTTTGCTCGGTATTCCCACCGCCTTGCCGATGATC
>CAYQAQ010000116.1:0-4351 GCA_964415495.1 uncultured candidatus Brocadiaceae bacterium
CAGGGTGGTACCGGTATCGCCAGCAAAGGTGGGTAAGGTTGTGAGTGTCGTATTGTTCCACCCAAACTTGGTCTCGAACTGCGTTCGCGCGCCGACAATCTGTTTCTGGATGCCCAGGACATGCTGCAGCGCATTCGTGCCCGATAATGCCGGATCGGTCAGGCCTTGGGATTCTCTGACGAAGTTATCGGCATTGCGCATCGATAGCACGCGCATGCCATCCCCAGTCAACGGATTCGACGTTGGTCGCGACAGGATGGCGCCTTCGGCAACAATGCTGGCGGGACGAGCGGGCCCGGCGTTGAAGCCGCGTTGCAGCCAGCCGGTATTGAGCACCGTGGTCGCGGCCGAACCGGTGTTCCAGATGTCGATGCCGCGAAAGTGCGAGCGATTGGGGTTGGGCATGCTCAAGCCCAGGACGGCGGCGAGCTCGCCATTTTCAGCCAGACGCTTAAAGCGCCCATTGCCCGGACCATCGACTAAATTCCAGTTGAGCCCCAAGCCGGGTAGTGCCGTGGAGGTGCGTTGTTGGGCACCAGACAGCCGAGTGGTCGAGCGGCGGGCATTATAAAAGCTCGCCTGCGCCAACGGCACGACCGTGTTCAGCCCGTCATTTCCGCCATCAAGTTCCACGAGCACGAGGTAGCGTTCAAAATTTCCTGGCCCATTGATGGCGCCATTGGCATGCAGCCAGCGTGGACACAGCGTCACGATCCCCGCAGCCAAGGCGGAACGCAGCAGATCACGGCGAGAGAGGCGCATGGGTAATCGTCCTACTTGCAATGGATGGCGGGGTCGACGAGCAGGAAGCGGACCTTGGCGTTGGCATCCCACGCCTGGCTAGCGATGCCATTGGCGACCGCCGTGGGATCAAAGACCGGCGTCGCGAACCACACCGTTTCCAGCACGGGCATTAATCGCTGAGGAATCTTCTGGTACGACACGTTATCGCGGCTGTTGTAGAATTCCCAGCCCAGCCACAGCATGTGCTTGCGGCGTAGGAGCAGGGTTTTGGCATCGACCCAGGTCAGACCGCCAATCCAGCCGCGCACATTCGGCGGACTGAGTAATTGTTGATCCTCTTGCGCCGCCTGCCAGTGGTGGCTGCCAAAGTCATTGGGTTCAACGCCGACGGTGCGGAACAGCGCCACGTGCAGCTCGACGGGCGAGCGCAGCATGTTGCCCCGGTTGGCCGCATTGGTGAAAGCGCTGTGCTTGAGGATCGCCTTGAGCAGCGGTTTGACCTCGTAGGCATTGTTGCGAAAGGTGTTCGCCCAGGTGCTGATCAGGCTGGTGTCACGGGTGCCACCGATGAATTCATCCCACAGCCGTTCGCAGATGAAGACGGCGACGCGGTTCTGGGTCAAAATGCGGTTGATGACGGCTTCGCCGTCCAAGCGTACTTGGTCCTCGTTGACCGGGTTGTTGATGACCTGGCCCAGGACAGTTTTACTGCCGGTTTCGTGCTGATTCTGGCGGAAGATGAATTCGTGGGTACTGGTGACGTGCCAGCCGGTGAAACACTTGGCGGTCTCCACCACATCTTCCTCGGTGTAGACCTGTCCTTCACCCAACGTGAACAGCTCCAGCAGTTCGCGCGCGAAGTTCTCGTTGGGCCTGCCTTTGACATTCTGATTGGAATTGAGGAACAGCGTCATTGATGGGTCGCGGGCAATGCCGTGCAGCAGGTCACGGTAGCTGCCGAGCGCATGGGTGCGCAGCAGGTCGAGATACCGCCACATGGTTTGCGGTTCGAAAATATCACCCGCAATGACGACCAGCAGATTATGCCAGAACAGCGCCATCCGCTCCAGAATCGGATGACGGGTGCGGATCATCTCGCGCCACCACCACGTGTAGAGGCGGGTGAGCGACGCGCCTTTGGCGTTGTTATGGGCGTCTTGCTGCGCCGCGCTGAGCGTGTTGAAAACGCTCCACGACATGACGGCGAAGGTGGCCGCATCGGGCGGCCCTTGGCGGGTCTCGTCGATGGTCGCCTCGTCGATGAGGCGATCGATCATGGTGGAGTAGGCCACATGGCGGAAGCGGATCATTTCCTCTTCGGTGGCACCAAAACCGACGCGGTTAAAGAGGTGCTTAAGCGCCAGCACCGTTTCATTGCCCACCGGAAGCATGCGTTCCAGGGCGGGATTGATCGCGACGTAACAGCTGCGCGGCGGAGCGTCACCGCTGGCGTGGGTGGCGGTGACGGCAAATTCGTAGATACGCGCTGTCTGCTTGCTGCCGGGATCGGCGGGCAGATTGGTGCCGGAATTACCACCGTTGAGGGCGAAGCGCGTCCGCTTGTTGGTATCGGTGGCTTGCGCATTCACCTCCACCACCGCATCCGCTTGATCCACCTGTGCCTGCACGGCAACACTGGTGAAGGTCAATGCTGGTGGTGGGGGTGGCGCAGCATCATCACCGCCGCCACCGCCGCAGCCCGTGAGCACAAGCGGCAGGATGGCGACACCCGTCAGCGTGGCGAGGCGCACCGCATCACCAGGAGCGAGCATCGGTCGCGAGAC
Source organism: uncultured candidatus Brocadiaceae bacterium (assembly GCA_964415495.1). GTDB lineage: Bacteria > Planctomycetota > UBA11346 > UBA11346 > UBA11346 > CAYQAQ01. The sequence continues at coordinate 2,529 of CAYQAQ010000116.1, forward strand.
AGCCGGACGTGCAGGACCTGGGTGCACAGGAGCTGGGTGTAACGGAGAAAGCGGAGCATTCATAGCGAAGGTGTCCTGCGGGGTGCGCCGTCTAGCGAACGAACCGATCAACCGATGCCAACTGGCGGATCGCCGTTGCCGATCTCGACGCTGCGCGCATCGATGCGCGTTGGACCAATCGCGGTCACCGTCACCGCAGTGGTGCCGCCGGGTACGGTGATGTCCGCCGTCCAGGTGCGGTCATCGGCGATGGCCACGGCGTTGCCGTTGACTTCAAGCGTCGTGATATCGGCGGCGACGTGGCCACCGAGGCGAACCGTCAATCCGGTGATGGTGACTGGCATGGCACGGGCCTCCAACAGCCCAAACATTGCCAGGGAAAGTGCGGTCGTCGACGAGTATGTGATCGTTGAGATGTGGCGTGCCACACGGCGTGTCGCGCAGCGAGTCACTCGCGGCGCATACTCGGTGCTGGTGTCTGGCCAGACGCTCGGGATACCTGGGGCATGTCGGCGCATCCCTCGTCTGCGTGGCGCTTTGCGTTGCTGATCACGGCGACGACGGGGATCTTGGTTGGTGGCCTGCTGCTGGCCGCGATGGGCCACGGACCGTGGGTGTGGGCCTTGGGCGTGGTCACGCTGACCTATGAAGTCGCCCTGCTGATCCGCATCACGAGTCTGGCTTGGAGTGCCCTGCGCAAACCAGTCGCCACCCCGCCTGCGCTTGAGCCCCTGCCGACGCTGGCTGTGCTCATCGCTGCCCGGAACGAAGCCACCGGCCTGCCGGCGACCCTCGCTGCCGTCGCCGCGGCGACGCAGCCGCCGGAGGCCGTGCTCGTCATCGATGATGGCTCGACTGACGACATGCTGGCGGCGATCGCGAATCAGTGGGAACTTGTCGCCGTATCAACGGATCGCTGGCGTGCCCGCGAGTGGCCCGCATTGCAGGTGCTGCGGCAAACGGCCAGCGGCAAAGCCACGGCGCTCAATCACGGCTTGGCCGCGATTGATACCGACCTCGTGGTGACTCTTGATGCCGACACGCAGGTCAAACCGATGGCATTTGCTGCGCTGCGTGCGGCCTTCGCCGCCGACGCCCGCTTGGTGGCCGCCTGTGGCGTTCTCGAACCCGTCACCGCGACGCGATCGTGGTTTTGGTCTGGCTTTCAACGTCTGGAATATCTGCGCAGTTTTCTCTGGCGTCTGGGTTGGGCGCGTCGCTCCAGTCTGGTGTTGGTGTCCGGAGCCTTCGCTGGCTTCCGCGTCGTCGCGCTGCGGGCCATTGGCGGTTTCGACGTGACCAGCTTGGTCGAGGATTATGAAGTCGCCTACCGTTTGCATGCGCAATCAATCCAAGCCGGTCACGGTCCAGCGACGACCACGGTGATCAGTGCGGCACGCGCTTGCACCGAGGTTCCAGCCGGACTGCGCGCCTTTACGCGTCAGCGCAGACGGTGGTTCGCGGGCTTCGTGCGCACGTTAGCGGCGTATCGCCATTTGGTCGGAAATCCGGCGGCTGGTCTGTTGGGTCGGCGTCATCTGGTGGTGAAAACCATCGATATGCTGCTGCCGGCTCTAGGCGTTTCCGCGTGGCTGGCGCTGCTGCTGCTGGCCTTGCGTGGAACCGCGATCGCGCCCACGACGTGGTTGATCATCGCGGCGGTGATTGCCGCACGCATTGTGATCGAAGTGATCTTGGGCACCTGGTGCTGGCGACTCTATCGCCGGTGGCAGGGACGCGCGCCGTTGCCGTACGTCCAGGCGCTGCCCCTCCTGCTGTTAGAAGGCCTGTGCTTCCAACCCTTGCGCCAGTGCTGCGCGGTG
>CAYQAQ010000116.1:4361-7973 GCA_964415495.1 uncultured candidatus Brocadiaceae bacterium
TGCGCGGTGCTCGGTTGTCTCGACGTGCTGCGTGGACGGCGGCGCTGGTGATCTATGAACGATACGTTTCCTGATACGCGCTGGAGTTTGATCGGTCGCCTCGGTGCCGGCGACGATGTGCGTCTGCTGGTCGCGACCTACGCCGACGCCGTGGCGCGCTATCTCCGCGCACGTTTGCAGGGCCGTGATGCCGCCATCGTCGATGACGTGGTGCAGGAAGTGCTCGCTGGCTTACTCGACGCGCCCGACGTGCTGGCGCGCGCCCAGCCCGGCCCCGGCAGTCGCTTTCGGCATTATCTCATGCATCTAGCCTGGAATGCGGCGCGTAATGCGTTGCGCCGCTGGCAACGCGGCGAGGGCCAATCCCTGATCGACACCGATACGATTGCGGCGCAGGTCACCGACACCGATGCCGACCGCGCCTGGGCGGCGAGTGTCCTGGCGCAGGCCTGGGATGAACTGCGCGCCCAACGTGATGCGGGCCAGGTCGAAGCCGCGGTGGTGGCGATCACCGAAGCCCATCTCATCGACGGCACACCGCTGCGCGATCTGGTCAGCGCTGAAAATGGCAGCCTGGCCACCTGTTCGCGTCGTCTAGCGCACGGGCGCATGCTGGTGCAGCAGGCCATCGTCGAACGTCTGCGTGTTGCCGGTGAATTGGCCGCCGACGAGACCCCCGCCGCCGCCTGCGCGCGGCTGCTCGCTCATTTTCATCGCTCAAGACAATCCTCAGTCACAGGAGACGTAGAGACGCAGAGGAAAGAAGAGGAGCGATAGAGCTGAGCACAAGCCCATCCGCAGTCGCAGGAGACGTAGAGACGCGGAGGAAGGAAGGGAGGCCAAAGGTCTGAATAGAGTGCTCCGCGGACCTTCGTGTCTCCTGTTTTCGGAATTCGTAGGTCCACCTCTGTGAGCCTCCGGGTCTCTGCGTCTCCTGTTTTCGGAATTCTCACCGGTCGTTTTTCACTGTGCTCAATGATGCGGCGTGACCAGCGGACCAAGCGCGGCATCCGCCGGCGCAGGATCAATACCAGCGGTGACTAAAGCGCGCGCTGCCAGCTCCATCGGATGGCCGACCGGATGATCGAGGTGATAGCGCAAATGCGCGGCACCGACACGTTCCGCGAGCACGCGCGCACCGGAACGATCACCGCCGCGTGCCTGCACGACCGCTTGCAGCAGCACCACTTCGGCATGCACGGGATTGGCGCGCGCGGCAGTCGCGACCGCGGTGGTGAGGGCAGCGGCATCATCGGCGAGCAGCGCGGCATAGGCGAGCTGCAAGGCCGGCCACAGCGAGGTCGGCTCCGCGCCCAGCGCCACCAGCGCGTGGCTCCGCGCTTCGGCCGCATCCCTCGCCGCTATGGCGGCGCGAGCAAGGATGACGCGCGGCCAGAACGCTCCAGGATCATCGCTGATCGTCGCCTGGGCGGCGGCAACCAAGCGCGGCTCTGGGCCGAACAAGGCCAACAACAAATCAGCCGTGCTGCGACTGGCGAGGACGATCTCGCTGTGCGCACATTCACAGAATATCAGATCGTGGGCGCGGGTGCGGGTGATGCGCAGCAGCTCCGCCATCGCGCGCCACGCCGGATCGCCACCGGCGGCGATCAGATCGGTAATGACGGCGCGTTCACGCATCGGGGCGTCAGCTAGGATCAGCACGCGTGCCAGATGCACCAAGGTGCGACGCACATCCTCCTCGGCCGCATGGCCGAGGAGGTGCCCACGGGCCTCGGCGTGGCCGGGCGTGATGCCGGCCTCGATCAAGCCGCGGCGCAGATCCTCGGCCTCGTTGGGCCAGGGCCCGTCGAGATCGAAGCGGCGCGCCAACGCGCGCAGGCGTTGCCGTTGCGCGACCGTGGCATCGCGCTCCTGCAGCAGTGACTCGGCCGCCTGTAAACGGGCTTCAGCGGCGCGCAGGCTGGGGCGATCGCCGTGGCGTTGGCGTAACGTGTTGACGCGGGCGCGGGCGCGGCTGAGCGCACCGCGATCATTGACCGAGGTGGTTTCGACCAGCCGCGCGACTTCCTCAGTCACCGCACGACTCGCCGCGGTGCGCTCAGTCATCACCAGCACCAGCGCGGCGCTGATCAAGGCCACGAATGCCGTGGCGGCGACAGCGCGTCCGGGTTGCAAGCGCACCCACGCCTGCAGGCGGCGCGGCCAGCCGGGTTGTTCGGCCTGCGTGATGCCGGCCGCGAACCAGCGCGCGAGGTCCGCTGCCAACGCATCGCCATCGGCGTAGCGCTGCGCGGGATCGCGGTGGCGGCAGCGGCGCACGACCGCCGCCAGTCCGCGCGGCAGTCGGCGATCAGGGATTGCATCGACGGGTGCTATACCGGTGATCAGCGCCTGCAGCACACCACCGAGTGCATACACATCCGCGCGCGGATCGGCGTTCGCGCCATCGTGCTGTTCCGGCGACATCCACCCTTTCGTGCCGGCACCGTCTGCGCCGGGCAACGTTTCGCCGCAGCGCACCGCCAGGCCCCAATCGATGACGACGACGTCGCCACGCGGTCCGGCCCAGATGTTGTCGGGTTTCAGGTCGCGATGGACGATGCCGCGCGCGTGCGCAGCGCCGACGGCTTCGGCGGCGCGCTGTACGATCTCGGCAGCGCGCGCGGGTCCGGGACCGATGTCTGCAGCTGCCTGGTCCACCAGCGTGCGTACCGGGGCGCCCTCGAGCCGGCGCATGATGTAGGCCGGTTCGCCGTGTGGCCCGCGGCCGACATCGTGGATACTGACGATGCCGGGATGATCCAAGCCGGCGAGCAGGGTGGCTTCGCGTTCGAACCACTGCTGGCGCAGCGCGTAGCGCGCGAGTGGTTCCTCGGCGGCGCGCGGCAGCAGAATTTTGATCGCGACGGGTCGTCCCAAGGCAAGATCGGTACCTGCCAACACCATGCCCATGCCGCCGCGTCCGAGTTCGCCATCGATGCGATAGCGTCCGTGGCCGCCGCTGGTCGCGAAGGCGGGATGGGCATCGGCCACCGCCGCATGCGCGCCAGCGCCCGCCGTGGCCGCAGCGAGCACACGTTCCTGCTCGGCCGGGTCTTGGGTGGCCAGCCAGGCATCGACGACGGCGAAGCGGGCCGGTGCCAGGTTGCCCTCGGTATAGGCGCGCAGGTCCTCAGCAGTGGGCGCAGCAGCCATACCGGGATTGGAATCACTGGGCTGCGCACAGAAAGGGTGAAACAGGCAGACCTCGGCTGACCTTGATGGGCAGGAGATCTGGGCATGGGCGGAGCGAGGCGGGAGTGGCGAGCAGCGAGTGGCGAGGGACGGGGTCGACCGTGGGCCGCGGCACGCAGCGCCATCTGCCTGGTGATGACGCTGTTCGCGACGGCCGTGACGGCGAGCGACGTGTCTGAGCTGATCGAGCGCGCTCCCGCCGTTGCGGCGGCGGAGGCACGTTTGGCCGCGATGCAGGCGCGCCTGGGCGGTGCCGGCGCCTGGGCTGATTCCCGCGTCGAGGTCGAACACATGCGCAGCCGCGAGGCTGGCGGTGAACGCGAATGGGAACTGCGCGCAAGCCAGCCGCTGCCCCTCTGGGGCCAACGTGGCGCCGAGCGCGCCATGGCCGCCGCCGAGGTCGACCTGGCGGCG
>CAYQAQ010000117.1:0-7907 GCA_964415495.1 uncultured candidatus Brocadiaceae bacterium
TCCGCCCCTACACCTTGTGATTGTTGCGAGGGGCGGACACCTGTCCGTACACCAAGACACCGGATTCGCGGCAGAATCCCGATCCCTTAGCGCAATGGCGATGGACGACAGACGAGCGACAATGCGGGTGAGCGCCCAAACACAAAAGCGCCGGATCCCATGGGGACCCGGCGCTTCGCTATCACATGCAGTGCCGAATGAGCTTACTTAGCGACGGCTTCGGCCGGCTTGTCGGTCTCGGCCTGAGCGACCGACTTCTTGTCAGCGGTGGGGCAGCCCGCGCAGTCCGCGCAGTCCGCAGCCTTATCAGCGGCCTTCTTCTCGGCCTTGGCGGTGGCGTCACAGGCCGTGGCGCACTCTTTCTCGGTGCAGTCCTTATCAGCGACCTTGCAGGCGGGCTGGGTGTCTTCAGCAGCCAAGGTGCCGAAGGCGGCAAAACCGGCGATGAGAGCAGTAAGGAACAGATGCTTCATGGGGAGGGTCCTTTGAGGGTGGTGATTCAACACCATGACGACGCTAAAGCAAGGCGCATGTTTGCCGACTTTTCGTCAGCGAACAGCGACTGCCTTCGTTAGAGATTGTCGCTGGCCGCTGGTACGGCAAAGACCTGGCGCGCCCGCAGCAGTTCCAGCACTTGGCTGACTACGCCGGTTTCGGTCTCGCCGCCGCTGATGCGCAGATCGCAGGGCAGCGTCGAATGACCAGTGGGATCGACATCGATGGCGACCGAGGCATGGCTGCCGATCAGGGCCTGCACCGCGCTGTGGTCGGCGAGGCCGATGGCGTTGGTGGTCGACACCAGGATGGTACCGGCGGTCAGGAACAGGTAGGCGACCTCGCCGAAGCGACGGACCAGTTCCTGCTGGGTGGCATCGACGGTAAGATCGTGGTCGACGCCGACCAGGACGTTGGTGCCGTCGAGCAGATAGGCGTTGCGACCATCGGCGAAGAGGGCTTTTTCCAACGCGCGGGCGTAGCGCTCCTTGTTGGAGTCCGGCTTGCCGACGAACATCACCAGGGCAGGCAGGTGGCCGAAGCGACGGGCGCGTTCGGACAGGCCGACGGCGCCGTGGATCCAGGCGAAGTCGCGCAGGCGTGCTTCCGAGCGCAGTTCGTCCTGCTCATCGCTGACCGCGTCGACGATGATGCCGCCGCCGGTGACGTCATAGCCATCGACGATAACGAAACGGCCGGTGGCTTCGATGTCGGCGCTGATATCGAAGGCGATGGGTTGGCTGGTTTCCAGCACCACGTCGGCGACGTCGTGGCGGCCGATCTCAGGCTTGCCGAGATTGCTGTCGACCTTGGATGCGTCGAGCACGCGATTGATGGCGTGGATGCGCACGGGCAGGGCGATGGTGTGCAGCTTGAGTTTGTAGTCCTTGCCCACCGTCATCGGCGTGCGGCTGAGCCAGATCAGGTTGACGCGGAAGCGCGTGCCGACCAAGGGCGGATGCGTCTTCAGGCTCATCACTTCGCCACGCGTGACGTAGATTTCTTCTTCGAGGGTGAATCCCGTCGACCACCCAGCGTCGATGCTGCGGCGCTGCTCCGTATTGAAGCCTTCGATGCTGCGGATGCGACCGGTCTTGTTCGAGGGCGAGAAGATCACCTCGTCACCGACGGTGACGCGCCCGGTCTCGATCCGACCAGCGATGATACGCCGATCGTCGCCGTGACTGGTGAACTTGTAGATCGCCTGCACCGGCATGCGCAGCGGCTGGGCCTCGCGCGAGGGGGCCTTTGTGAAATCGTCCAGCAGTTCGAGCGCCGTCGGCCCGGTGTACCACGGCATCGCCTGGCTGCGGTTGGCGATGTTGTCGCCCTGGAACGCCGAAATCGGGATGAACTGCTTCGGGCTGACCGCGCCGATGCCGATCAAAAACTCGCGATATTCCTGTTCGATGCGGGCGAACACGGCCTGATCGTAGCCGACCAGATCCATCTTGTTGACGCAGACCACGACCTGACGAATGCCGAGCATGCCGAGAATATAGCCGTGACGACGGCTGTTCTCGCGCACACCTTCCTTGGCATCGATCATCAGCAGGGCGGCTTCGGCACGTGCGGCGCCCGAGATCATGTTCTTGAGGAATTCGATGTGCCCGGGTGCATCGATGATGATGTAGTCGCGGCTGGCGCTCTTGAAGAAGCAGCGCGCGGTATCGATGGTGATGCCCTGATCCTGCTCATCGCTGAGCGCATCGAGCAGGAAGGCGTACTCGAAGGGCTTGCCGGTGCGTTCGCACTCGCGCTTGACCGCATCGAGCTTGCCCTGCGGCAGCGAATTGGTGTCGGCGAGCAGACGGCCGACCAGCGTGCTCTTGCCATGGTCGACGTGGCCGACGATGACGATGTTCATCTGTTCGCGCGACTTCGCGCTCGGGTCCGGAAGTCCTGCGGCAGAGGACGTTGACGAGTCAGAGGGGGCCATAGGTGTCATCTCTCAAACAGATTGCGGGTGGTGATGGTCGATATCCGGTCGTCCGGATGACATCACATATACCCGTCCTTACGCAGTTCTTCCAGGCCATGCTTGCCGTCCTGCAGGCGTCCCGAGCGCTCAGCGACGTTCTTGAGACTGCCGCTCTTGAGCTCGGCGATGATGTCGGCGACATCCTTCGACGTTGACCGAATCGGCGCCTGGCACGGACCGCAGCCGAGCGAGCGGTAGCGGGTGCCATCGCCCTGATCGTAGTACAGCGACACGGTCGGGATGTTCTCGCGCTGGATGTATTCCCAGATGTTCAGCTCGGTCCAATCCAACAGCGGATGGATGCGCAGATGGGTGCCGGGCGCGAAGTCGGTCTTGAACTGGTTCCAGAACTCGGGCGGTTGATCGCCCACGTCCCAGGCGTTGTTCTTGTCGCGCGGCGAGAAATAGCGCTCTTTCGAGCGGCTGCCTTCCTCGTCGGCGCGCGCGCCGACGATCACCCCGGTGTAGGGGGTGCGGTCCGGATCGTTCTCGTACACGCCGGTCTTGAGATTCAGGCGCCGACGCACGCCGGTGCCGTTCAAGGTCGCCTTGAGCGCGCCCGCCTTGAGCTTGCCGCAGCACGCGGTGCGCGCCTTGGCCTGTTCTTCTGGCGTCATCTTCGGGTTGGCGGCGAGGCGGTCCGGGAAGGTATCCTTGGCCGCGAGCGACGCCACGTCCTGTCCGACGACCATGGTCAGCTTGTACTCCAAGGCCAGCTGATCGCGGTAGCGAATCATCTCGGGCAGCTTGTAGCTGGTATCGATGTGGACCAAGGGGAAGGGGACGTGGCCGAAGAAGGCCTTGCGCGCCAGCCACAGCAGGACGGTCGAATCCTTGCCGATCGACCACAGCATGCACATGTTCTCGAAGTGGCGGAACGCCTCCCGGAAGATGTAGACGCTCTGCTGTTCGAGCTGGTCGAGGTGATCGAGATGGGCCATGGCCTGGGGGTCCTGGGCTGCGAAGGGGCCGAGATTCTGGACCTGTATTGGCCGGGGCAAGGTCGGTTCCCCCTGGACCTGGGCAACCCAGGGCGACGATGCCGGTATGCGCCTCTTCTTGTTGCCGTATCTGGTCCTGACGGCGGCCTGGGTCCACATCCAGGTCCTGCCCGCGTCGGAAGGCTGGCAAGGCACTGTCGTGGTTGACCTCACCTTTGCCGGGGCGGGAGCCAGCGGCGAGCGCGACGCCGAACTGGATCGTTTCGCCAGCGCGCTGGAGCAGCGCCTCGCCACCCTGCGCGAACGGCTGCGTGGCGCCGATGGCGTGAGCGCCCGGGTTTTGCGCCGCGATATCGGCCAATTGGAGGGCGAATTGGAGGCGATCGCCCTTGACCGCGGCGCGGCAGTGGCACTTGGTCGGCGCACCTATGCCCTGAGTGGTTCGCGCCTGGGAGTCGACGCCGATGAGGGTCGTCTGCTCATCGACCGTGCCACCGACAGCGGACACCTGCTGCGTGGCACGGAGCGGCTTCCAGTCAAGCTGGCGGCACTGGTCGCGACTGAGGAACCTCCGGCTACGGTCGATGGCCCCCAGGCCTTCGGCATGGCGACCCGAAAGGCGACGCTGACGGTGGGGGGGGGATCCACCCGCGTGATCTGGATTTCGGGCTGGCCCAACATCTATGCCTTGGAGCGGCTGGACAGCCAATCGCGATCACCGCTGCATCGCGCCCTGGCCTCCTTGCCCGGCCTGCCCATCGACGTCGAAGCCCACCACAAGGGCGGACGCATGCGTTGGCGGGTGGTGGAATGCAGTCCCGGCCCGGTCGATCTCCGCCTTCTCGGGCAGGAATGACGCGGTCCAGGGCGCCTCTTGAGGCGCCTCGTCCAGGCCCCAAGGTGTCCCGCCCATGACCATCGACCCTGTTCTGATCGCGGTTCCGCCAAAAGGCGGCAGTTTTGACGATGTGCTCAAGCGCATCGTGCACCTGGGCTGGATTCGCCCCGAGGTGGTCACCGAATTGCGGCGTTTGATCAAAGACGACAAGCGGCGGGTGAAACTGGAAGAAGGTCTGATCCAGCTCTGGGACCAGGCTGGCGGTACCACCGAGGCCACCATCCGCGCCGCCGATCGCTTCGGTCACGACATGGACGATGTCGCGGGTGCGCTCAAGCGTATGCGCCGCTGGACCGACGCCGATGGTCGGGTGCGACTCGATTACACGCCGCGCACGGCGGTCGAACAACTGCTCGATCAGCATCGCCACGACAGCGATGCCGTGGTGCGCGAAGCCGCCCTGGCACTGCACCTGCAATTGGATCTCACGCGTCCCGGACGTCCGAGCCGGGTGGTGTTCAATCAACTTGACTTCACCTTCGCGCCGACCGGTCGTCAGGTCGTGCGGGGCGTGCTCATCGGCACCGACCACGAGGTCACCCCGACCTACCTGCGCAAGCACAAGCGCGACATTTCCCTGACCTGCTACGACGCCTTTCACAATACCATGTTGGATGCGCTGGATACGCCACGCGTGCACAACTGGCAGGAAATGACCACGCACCTGATTAAAGCGAACACGGACGTCCGCATTCTCGGGTCGCTCGGCCTCGACGATTATCTCGGCCACTGCGTGCTGATGAATCGTGCCCGTGCTGATCGCGCCAAAGCGCTGGGTGGCGGCCGTCGCTGGAGTGATCCCGGTGACCCCAAGCTCGCCATCCTGCGTGAATCCCCGGTGCTGATCGATCCCCAGTACGAAGAAGTCTACGACTCGTTGCTTGATGCGCGCGTCACCGGTATCCGCTTCGAGGTCGGCCCCAAGGACATCGAAACGACGTGCGTCGACCAGGATCGCGTCGCGATCTACATCGTGCGCTCGGGCGGCACCGTCGCGGTCACCCCGGAACTCTGCGTTGTCGGCGAAGAGCTGATTACGTCGGAGACCATCGTTGCGGTCAACCAAGAGCGCCTCGATCACAATCCTGCGATTGGCGTCCTCATCGATCAATTGGCTCCCAGCAACGTCGACCACACCCAGGCTTGGCGTGACAAACTGGCCACCCGTCTCGGCGATCGGCTCTACTGATGAGCGGCGACAAGAAGATCATCGTCCCCGGCACCGAGCACCCGCACAGCCTCGGCAAGGTCCTCGAGGCCTTCGCCGACAGCCAGCGCGTGTGCACCTTGATCGTGCGCCGCGGCGAACGCTTCGTGCTCAAGATCGTCGAAGTCCGCAAAGAGATCGTGGTCGGCGAAGTCCGCTGCCTGCACTGGTCGCCGGAAATGACGCGTAAGATCTGGCAGAGCTACCAGCCGAAGGAGGGCTACTCCAGTGAAGGCCGGCGTGAGGTGCTGCTCGCGGATGCCATCGACAAGTTCGGCCGCGAAGCGCATAAGTTCCGGGTCTATATTCCGCTGGATGATATAGCGGCGGTGTATGAGGACGTGGACGACCGCTTCGATCAAACGCCGTTCCTTCCGTTGCCTTGACGGGCTCCTGATCGGCCCCGACGGGCCGATCACCGGCGCGGCGCGCCGGTTGCGCGGGCTGCGCCCGCGCGGAGCCCTGGTCCGGCGCGGCGCTGTTTCGATGAAGTCATCGGCACGTATCCTTTGGAGCGTCGGGCCTACCGCGCCTTGGCCAATGGATTCGAAACGAATGATGGGATCTGGAATGTATTTTATGCTTGGGGCAAAGACTTGGCCGATGCCCAAGTGCGGGATCCCGGACGAGCCTCCTTGGCGAATTATTATTTGGATATTTTGTGCCATCGTCTGTTGCTCACCAGAGCGCGCACCAAATTTCGCCGCGATGTTGCCGCTAACCCCGAACTTTGGACGACCATTGTCAGCCTCTGCGACACCGTACCTGCTGATGCGAGGCCGTGGTTGCGGCGACGGAACCAGTCACGCGGAATATTTATCGCCTACTGGCTCGGTAAACATGCCGATGCAGCACAATGGCGAGCTACCTGGGAGCAACCCTTTATGCCCGCGGACCTCACGCGCGAATGGAATCCGATTATCGCTGGGCGCATTGAGGAATGGATTCAGGGCCACCGACCAGACCCGATGGGACGGATGCCACCGGCCCGAGAGGACGAAGTCGAGGAGCAAGGCGAAGCGCCGGGCATTAATGATTTCTAGACTGGACCGCCTCCAACTGGCGTGAACATGTGCGGTGCCCACTTTGCATTGTCCACATCAAGGAGATGATGGCGTGATGCTGATTCCCGATGTGCTGGCTCGTCGCGAAGTGGCGACCAATCGTTTCATGACCTATGTCGAGGAAGACCTGCGGGCTCCTGATGGGTCGGTGTACACGTATCACCAAGTTGAAGCGCGCTGGGGGGCGGTGCTCATCCTGCCGGTGCTCGCCGATGGACGGTTGGTGGTGGAGCGCATCTATCGCCATCCGTATCGGCAATATTTGCTCGAATTCCCGGCCGGGGGCATCGAAGTGGGTGAGGACCCGCTGCGTGCGGCAGCGCGGGAATTGGAAGAAGAGACCGGCTATCGCGCGGGATCGTTGGAGTGTCTCGGTGCCTACGAGGCGATCCCCGGCATGCTGCGGGCCCGCATCCAAGTGGTGCTCGCGCGCGATCTGGTGCAGACCGGCACGCGGGCGCATGAGACCATGGAATTGCTCCAGGTGGAAGAACTCACGGCTGACCAGGCCTGGGCGGCGATGCGAATCGAGCCGGTCAGTTCGTTCCTGAGCGTTGGCATGTTGTGGCTGGCCGCACGCGGGCTGATTACCGCAATGCCGGCCACGCCATCTGACTCTCGGCGGTGAACGTACTGCGGCCTGGGGGCCTACCCGGTTAAGGTGCGCAGTAGCTTGGTGAGTGCCCGCCCGAGGTGATCGCAGCGGTCGTGGATGGGATGGTCGAGATTGAGTTCGCCGAGATCGGCCACGATAGCGAGTTGACCTTGCAGTTCGTGGGTCGATGCGCGTGCGATGGTCAGGTAGCGAGCGAACTGACGATCGTTGCCGGATGACGCCCCTTCACAGATATTGCTGACGGCAGAGATCGCCGTCCGCCGCATCTGGCTGACGATATCGCCAAATCCGTGCATTTCTTCAGTGATTCGCGCGATCTCGCGCAGATTCTCGCGTGCCAGCGTGTAAACGTGAAGTGAGTGGAAACGTGCCATGGTGAGGCTCCTTGTGGAGCCTGCCGCACCCGTCGCGCGCAGCTGTCAGGGCCGCCGCAGGCGCCGAGCGCGAGCTAAGGGCAGCCTTGACGGCGAGCACGAGGGGTACGGTGGGCGCAACAAGGAGCCGCCCCGGGGTTCTTCAACGAGAGAGCCGATTCACCACCAGCGTCCGCACAGTGCTGCGGAGCGAGTCGACGAAAAGCGAGAGACGACCGACGACAGACCAATGCCATTGCGCTAAGCAATCGTGATTCTGCAGCGAATCTGATTGCTTCCTTGATGCCGTCGTTCGTCATTGATCGATAGCTCCGCGTCTATCACCGGCATT
>CAYQAQ010000118.1:0-7896 GCA_964415495.1 uncultured candidatus Brocadiaceae bacterium
CGGCAGCGATGTCCAGACTCAGCCCGTTCAGCACCCAGGGTGGTTCGCCCGCATATGAGAAATACACATCGCGGAACGTAACGTCGCCGTGCAAGCGCGGCAGGCTTTGCGGCGCGGCAACATCGGTCACCACTGGCGGCGTCATCAACAAGCCCGCGATGCGGCGCGATGCAACTCCGGCGCTGGCGAAGCGCTCGAACAAATCGCCGAGTTCCTGAACCGGGCCGAGAAAGAGGAAGATGTACCAAATGCAGCGCGCGAGATCGCCATAGGTCAGTCGACCTTCGGCCGCTTCAGCGCCGCCGACGACGATGAGAATGGCGATGCCCACAGTGCTCAGCACCATGCTGAAGCCAGGGAACCAGCCCCAGCCGATCGCGGCACGCACTGCCGCACGGTCGACCTTGCTGCGCAAGGTCGCGTAATAGGCGCGATTGTCGACTTCCCGCACGGTCTGCTGGATCACGCGCACGCCGTTGACTGACTCGACCAAGTGCGCAACCAACTGCGACCGATATGCCATGAGACTCGCCCACAGCGACTCGCCGAGGCGGTGAAACGCGTACATGGCGATGCCGAGCACGGGGACGATGCCGAGCAACCACAGAAACAGGGTCGGCGATAACAGGTACAGCACGACACCGGCGCCCAGACAACGCAGCGCCATCCCAGTGATTTCACTCGGTCCGGAGATCAACGCGCCTTCCAACGAGTCGACATCGCGATCGGCGCGGCTGATGATGGTGCCGGCTCGGTTACGATCGAAATAGCCGACGCTCAGGCGCTGCACATGCGCGAACACCGCGCGCCGGAGATCATTGAGCACGCGAATGGCTGCCCGACCACCCACCCATTGCGCGACGCCGGCACCAACAAAGCGCACCACCCAGGTGCCGATGAGACCCAGGCAGAGCAACAGGACAAAACCGAATTCGAGATTCCCGTCCTCGACGCCACGGTCAATGACCTCGCCCAAAAACCACGGCCGGATGAAAATCGAGACCACGATGATGGCCTCGATCAACACCATGATCAGCAGGCCGCCGCGCACCGGGCGCAGGAAGCGCATCAGCATGCGCACGGCTTTCCGGAGCGGAGCCAGCGTGCCTTCATTGGCGTCGGTGGTGCCGTGCGGATCGCTCATGCGGCGTCCTCAGCGACCACGAGGTCGCGGTACGCGGCGCTGGTCGCCAATAATTCGTGATGCGTGCCGCTGGCGACGATGCGCCCATCGGCCAGGACCACCACGCGATCGGCCAGCAACACGGTCGACAGCTTGCTCGCCACCAGCAGCACCGCGACGTCACGCAACGACTCGCGCAGACGATCCAGGACTTTACGCTCGGTCACCGCATCGAGAGCGCTGGTGGCATCATCAAAACACAGGACTGCCGGTTCGGCCAACAGCGTACGCGCCAAGCAAACCCGCTGACGCTGGCCACCGGACAACGTCACGCCGCGTTCACCCACGCGCGTCGCCAGGCCATCGCTAAGCATGCCTTCCAGTTCATCAGCCGCGGCCTGATGCAAGGCTGCCCGCAAACGCGCATCGTCGGCATCTGGCGACGCATGGCGCAGATTGGCAGCCAAAGTCGCGGAGAACAGAAAGCCGTCTTGAAATGCGATCTGCACCCGGCGACGCAAGTCTGGTAAACGCAATTGCCGCAGATCATGCGCGGTGCCATCAGCCGCGACGACAGCAATGCTGCCGCCATCGGGGTCACGCAAGCGCGGCAGCAATTCCGCCAGCGTGCTTTTGCCCGAGCCCGTGGTGCCGACCAGCGCCACCACTTCACCAGGGCGAATGTCAAGGTCAACGTTGGCCAAAGTCCGTCCACCGGCGAGATCTTGTACCGCGACGCCGCGTAGGCGCAGCCCAAGCGGTCCGCTCGGCATCGGTGCGGTACCGGAGGTAATCGCCGAGCGAGTGTCGAGCATCTCCATGATGCGCGCGGCCGACGAGCGGGCATCGGCGAAGACCTGCATCAGCCGCCCGAGCGGCTCGACGCGGAACACCAAGGCCTGCATCACCATCACCGCCGCAGCCAAAATGCCGACGGTCATGGTTCCCTGACCCACCATCCACGCGCCGAAGCCCAACACCCACACGTGGGCGAAGGCCACGATCATCTGCGGAATGGGAATGCGCAGCACGGTGTAACGCAGCGCCGCCATCGCCTCACGCATGAACAGGTCAACCATGCCGCCGAAACGCTGGATGCGCGCATCTTCCAAAGCGAAGGCCTTGATCACGCGCGCTCCGATGACGCCCTCGCCGAGATCTTGCGTCACGTGATCATAGGCATCGCCAACGCGGCGATCGAGCACGACCAGCCGGCCAACTTGCGTCACGACCACCAGGACGGCAGCAACGACCGCCAGCGCTGGAACGAAGGCCAACCACGGTTCGATCCACGCCAAAGTGATCAGCGAAGCACCAATGATAAACGTCATTTCCACCACTTGACGGAACCCTCCGACCAGGGCTTCGCGCACCTTGTCGGCGTCGCGGGTCGTACGCGTCACCACCTCGCCCGAGCCATGCTTGCGATGCCAGGCGAGATCGAGTTCCTGGACCTTGACCATGATCCGGTCGCGCATTCCGCTCGAGAGCCGCGTGCCGAGCTTCATGCCGATCACCGTGCACACCCAGCCGAGGACACCGCGCACGCTGTTGGCGGCCAGCAGCACCCCAGCCCACCACAGCGCGCGCTGGACGTTCACGCCGTCGTCCGTCGTGAGAACCGCCGTACCCGCCACGAGTTCGTCGAAGGCCTGTCCGATCAGCAGTTGAGTGAGCGGCCCGGTCCCCTGCACCAGAGCTGCCAGCAGCAGGAAACCCGCCAATAACCAGGGTTCATACCGATAGAAGGCGAAACAACGCAGTAAGGGATTACGAATCACCGGTCGGTTGCATCGTGGCGCTACCGATGGCGCTGCAAGGGAAGGGTGCCGCGATCTGACGCGTTCGTCAGGAAGGCAAGAGACCGTGCGCTTCCAAGAGTTTCCGATAGCGGTTGCGTTCCGCGAGCAGGCCAAGCAAGCGCGTCGCCGGTTGACGCAGCCAACGCGGGAAACGGTCGATGGCGGCGGCATCGCCAGATTCGAGCAACTCGATCAGTTCACGCAGGATGGGATCGGTGCCCGCCGACTGTATGCGCCGACTGCCTCTACCACTGATGCCTTCGAAGAGTTTGTAGAGTTCATCAGTCAGACCGCTGGCATCGCCATTCATGGTCGGCTCACGGATGCCGCGGCGCCGACATTCGTGACGAATCAGTCCGCGCACGCGTTCGATCTCATCCTGCAATTGCGCCAATTGCAGCTCGTGCGCTGATGCGGCGCGGCGATAGTGGCGAGTACCTTCGCCAAGCATGCGCGTCCGCGTGACCAGATCACGCACAATGGCGGTGAGATCCCGTTGATGTTCGATGAGGTCTTTGGCCAGCACCTCGTCGGCCTTGCCCTCGCTCTCGTCAAGGCGGCGGCGCAAGGTCAGCGTGCGCGCCTGCAGTTCGGATGGACACACATCATCGGGCACACTGTCGACCAGTTCCCGCCATGCCACCGCGACGCTCTGCGCCAGCGTGTCGAGACCACGCAAACGGCGGATGCGATCGGTAATGACATCGCGGATACCCATGGCGATCAGCTGCGCAGGCCCGGGTGCTTGCGGACGGGAACGGCGCGACCAATCAGGTTTTCAACGCTGCTCTCATCATCGTCTTCGACCGGATAGCTGGGCCCAACGTAGAGCTCATCTTCAGTCGGAGCCGGCGGCAGTTGCGGCATGCCCGATTCGGCCCCTGGCGGTGCCGACAGGTATTGGCCCACGGGCGGCGTTGGCGTTGCGGCCGCGCCGGACATCGGCGTACCGGCAAAGGGATCGACCTCGACGCTGGTGTCGATTCTGGTTTCGGCGCGTGACCGCTCAGCATCCGAATCGTGGCGGGTGGGCTCAGGCTTGTCGCGGCGCGGAGTGATGCGATGGACGCTGAGATTCACCACCACCTTCTGCTCGGGCATCAGCTCGGCGAAGCGGCGGCGAAGCAGCACTTGGCACTGGCGATTGCGCTCGGTGACGTTGGGGACTTCCCAGAAGGTCATCGCGGCATCGATGACGACCTGACGCTTGACGCGGTCTTCATACAGATGGACGTGGGCTTTGCGCACGCAATCTTCGTGTTCAAGCGCGCGCGTGAGGGCTTCTTGGATGGCGATGAGATTGACCGACACCCGTCCGGTGTCGGTGGTGTAGCTAATTTCCTTCGCACGTTGGCGCGCCTGCACCCAGCGCAGCAGAATCGACAGCGGACTCAGCAGCAGAATCGTCGCCAGACCGGCAGCGACCAAGCTGGCCTCGCGCGGGTGCTCTTGTTCGAACGCGATGACCACCTGGAACAGCCCGGGCCGCCAGTAATACGCCAAGCATCCCGCTCCGAGGGTCAGAGCCATCAAGTAGAGCAGAATACGCAAAATGGCCCGCATGGAGTCATGATGCCCCGGGGCAGGCGGGAGACAATCACCCTATGGTCCGAGATCCGGTCCTTTTTTGCACCACCCTTGCGCCCGGGCCCTCCACCCCACCATGCCTTCTCATGACCGATCAGCGGCACGATGCGAAATACCAGGCCCGTGGGGTCAGCGCCGGCAAGGGCGAGGTGCATGCCGCGATCGCCAGCCAGGATGGCGGCCTCTTCCCGGGTGCGTTCTGCAAGCTGATCGCGGATGAGTTGACCGGCGACGCCGAGCACTGCTTGGCTGTGCATGCCGATGGTGCCGGCACCAAAAGTTCCCTCGCCTATTTGGCGTGGCAAGAGGGCTTTGGCGACCAAGTGTGGTCCGGCATCGCTCAGGACAGTCTGGTGATGAATGTCGACGATCTCGGCTGCATTGGCGCTTTGGGCCCATTTCTGGTGTCCAACACCATCGGCCGCAATGCCAAGCGCATTCCCGGCAGCGTCATCGCCGCCATCGTCAGCGGGTATCAGCGCATCTGTGACCTGCTCAGTGATCACGGCGTGCCCTGCCGCATGACCGGTGGCGAAACCGCCGATGTCGGCGATCTGGTGCGCACCGTCATCGTCGACTCGACCGTGGTCTGCCGCCTGCGCCGCGACGCAGTGGTCGACGCGGCGCGCATGGCACCGGGCGATGTCATCGTCGGTTTTTCGTCGACCGGCCAGGCGGCGTGGGAGGACACCCCCAATGCCGGCATGGGCTCGAACGGGCTGACCTCGGCCCGCCACGAAGGCCTGGGCCACGATTACCGTGCCCGCTTCCCCGAGACCTACGCGCCGGAAATCGACCCGGCCCTGGTCTACTGCGGCAAGCACCAGCTCAGCGATCCCCTGCCCGGCGATGCACGCTTCACCGTTGGCTCGGCCCTGCTGTCGCCGACGCGCACCTATCTGCCGCTGATCAAACGGCTGCTGGCTGCGATCCCCGTGAGCGAGCTGCACGGCTTGATCCACTGTTCAGGCGGTGGCCAGTCCAAGATCGTCAAGTTCGGTCGTCCCGGTGCCGCGCGTGGGCTGCGCTTCGTCAAAGACGACCTGTTCCCGGTACCGCCGCTGTTCACGATGCTGCAGCAGGCCACCGGCCAATCGTGGGCCGAGTGCTACAGCGTCTACAACATGGGCCACCGCCTCGAGGCCATCGTTCCAGCCGCGCACGTCGCCGCCTGCCTCGACGCTGCTGCTGCCTGTCGCATCGATGCCCGCGTCGTCGGCCGCGTCGAAGAACGTAGCGAGCCCGGCAACGACGTCGTCGTCACCACGGCGATGGGCACCTTCACCTACCGCTAAACGTCCGGACCTGCCTCATGACCATTCCCGTCGCCATTCTCGGTGCCACCGGCTATGCTGGCGAAGGCGCGCTGAAATTGTTGCTCGGCCATCCGGGCTTTCGCGTCGTGCATGCGGGATCGGATCGTTTGGCCGGCACCACCCTGGCCGAAGCGGTACCGGCATTTGCACACGAAACCGATCTGGTGTTGAGCCCCGATACGCCGGCGGCGATTCGCGCCAGCGGCGCGCAGGCGGTGGTGCTCGCGAAAAAAAGCGTCGAGGTCACGCAGGTCGTTCCGGAACTGCTCGCGGCGGGCCTGCGGCTGGTCGACATTGGTGCCGAGTTCCGTTTGCGTGACGGCGCCAGCTATACGCGCTGGTACAAAGAGACCCACGCTTGTCCCGAGCTGCTCACTGAGGCGGTGTACGGTTTGAGCGAATGGCACACCGACGCCATCCGCACCGCGCGCGTGGTCGGCAATCCGGGCTGCTACGCGACCTCGCAATTACTGCCACTGCTGCCGCTGCTGCGCGATGGGCTGATCGATGCCAACGTGCCGGTGGTGACGGTCGGCTATTCCGGCGTGTCGGGGGCTGGTAAGCGGTTCATGGAAGGCACCAACAATCTCTTCTGGGCGCTGAACGAAAATTTGCGTTCGTATAAGCAAGTCGGCCATCAGCACACCGGTGAAGTCGACCAGGAACTGAGTGCGGCTGCCGGTGCGCCGGTGCACGTCACCTTCGTGCCGCATCTGGCGCCGATCACGCGCGGCATTCACACCACGATCACTGCCCGCCTACGGGCCGGTGTCGATGCCGCCGCGGTCACCGCAGCCTGGCGCGCTGCCTATGCAGGTCGACCCTTCGTACGCGTGCGCACCCACCCCAGCCAGATCGAAGTCGCGCATGTGCAGCAGACCAATTTCTGCGATATGGCCGCGGTCATCGACGGCAGCACCCTGATCATCACCAGTGTGCTCGATAATCTGGTCAAAGGCGCCAGCGGCCAAGCGGTGCAGAACCTCAATCTGATGTTCGGCCTCGACGAAACCGCCGGGTTGCTGCACCGCACCTGCTGAGCAGGACAGCAGGCTGCGGCGGCCTGCACAATCTCCCTTTTCCCGCAATGCGGACTCGTATAGGCTGGGCCCTCTACCCCATACGAGATCCGCCATGCGCAGCCTGATTCCTTTCGCTCTCGCCGCCGGTTTAGCCGCTGCAGATGCACCGCTGTTGACCGCAACCATGCCCGACGGCGATCGCCTGCGCGAACGCTTCACCACCAGCATCTACGGCCAGCTGTGGAATGACCCCGCCTTCGCGACGCTGCGCGAACAGGCGCTCACCGCCATGGATGCAAACGCGGAAGAACTCGGCTTCAAGCCCAGCGACCTGTTCACGGCCTTCGTCGGGGCTGATCTAGCCATTCTCGCCATCAACCATGACGGCGATGAGCCGTATCCGGTGCTGCGGTTTCAACTCGATCTCGGTCCGTTGACGGAAACGGTCTTTGCGGTCATGCAGCGGGAATCGGCGGAAGCCGTCGTGGTCGAGGTCCCGGGCGCCGACGCCGCATTCCGGCCCAATGACAAACCCGGCACGCCAATCATCGCCCGCTTCGGCACGCGCATCGTCGGCAGCAATGAATCCAACGTCCCCCTTGCCGTCGCTCCCATTCAAGCCCACGAAAGCGACTGGGCGATGGCGATCGACACCAAGCGCTTCTTTGACCACATGGGCGTCATCCTGAAGGGCAACGAATTGGCCCAATTCACGGCCATGCGTCCGCTGCTCGATACTTATCTCGGGCCCATGACCTATGAAGGGCGCATCGTCGAGGCCGGCATGTGGGAGCGCACCCACATCGATGCCTCGTGCTTGTGGCTGGTGCCGGTTGATCGCGGTCAGCTCGACCGTTTCCCTGCCGCCGCTTTGAACGCTTTAGCCGTCGGCATTGAAGGCACCGAACTATGGACATTCGTGCAGGAAGCCCTGGCCGTGAACGCGCAGGAAGAGGGCGGCACCGCGCCCGAATTGATCGCCAAGGCCGACGCCGAACTTGCCGCGCAAGGCATCCCGCATGGTCTGGCCGATATCGTGCGCAGCC
>CAYQAQ010000119.1:0-7890 GCA_964415495.1 uncultured candidatus Brocadiaceae bacterium
CCCGCGCAAGAAGCTGAGCAAGCGCTATCGCGTCGCCTATCGCGGCAAACTCAGCAGCCACGCGGTCGAACGTTGTTTGCGCGGCTTGGATCTCGAAGGCGATCCCCGTCCGACCTTGCCCGCCAAGCTGGTGTTGTTGGATACCGGTGACGACGGCTTGGAGCGCGCCCTGCTAACCTTGCACGAAGGCCGCTTCCATCAGGTGCGCCGCATGTTCGCGACCTTGGGTGGCGAAGTGATCCGCTTGCATCGTGACCGTATCGGCGATCTCGACCTGCCGGATGATCTGGCTCCCGGCGGCATTCGGCCGCTGCTGCCGCGCGAACGCCGTTTGCTGACCACCGAGGACGCCCGCGAAGGCGCGACCGACGCTGAAGTCGAACCCGAACCGGAAGAGATTGCGCCGCCGGATGTGCCGTGGGAGCAGCTCAGTTTGGGCGCGCAGGTGCGTTTGGGCCGTCGTCCGCATTAATCAGTCCGGAGGTCCGGAAGTCCGGAAGTCTTCCCGTCGAGGTCGGTTGGTGCCACGGGGTGGCGGCAGCAGCATGCGATCACTCCTGTTTTCAGCGCGGACCACGCAGGGAAGACTACCGGAATTTCGGATCTCCGGACTTCCGGACCGGGGCAATGAGTGCACTGATCGCCTTGAAGGTCTCCGTGCCGGCTCGCCGCTGCCAGCGGAACAGGATGCTTTCGACGGGGACCACCAAGGCCCCCAGGTCACGCATGGCGGTCAGGGCCGTATCGCGATGCAGTGGGTTGCGGCTGGCGACGGCATCGCTGGCGACCACGACTTTGCGCCCTTGGGCGCGCGCATCGGCCACGGTGCTGAGCACGCAGACATGGGTTTCGATTCCAGCCACGACCAAGGTTCGTCCGATGTGTTCGTTGAGGGCCGTGGTCAACGCGTCGTCATCCAAGCAAGAAAAGTGCAGCTTCTCGTGGCGGATCGCGTCTGGTGCAGCGGCGGCCAGCAGGTGCGGAAGCGTTGGCCCCAGGCCTTTGACGTATTGTTCACTGAAGCGGGTGGGCACGCCGAGCAGGCGGGCGCCGGTGAGCAGGATGGCGAGCGCTCGGCCGACCGCCTCGTCCGGGCCGATGGTAGGAATGGCTGCCGCAAAGCGCTCTTGGACATCGATGATCAGCAGTTCACTGGTGTCGGGACGCACGTCGAAGGAACTCATGCGGCCTCCAAGATCACCCCGAACGGACCAGGGCAACCGTGATGTTGTCGATGCCGCCGCGATCGTTGGCGAGATCAACCATCTGCACGACCGCGGTCTGCAGGTCGCCTGCGCCTTGCACGATGGCCAGCATCTCGTGATCTTCGACCATGTCTGACAAGCCGTCCGAGCACAGCAGGAAGACATCGCCGGGCATCAGATCCTCGATCGTGATGTCGACCGTGATGTGCTCCATCCCTAAGGCGCGGGTGACGATATTGCCAAGCAGTCCGGCTTCAAAGCTGTCGGGATCCAGCAGACCGGCGCGAATGCGTTCGGCGACCAAGCTGTGATCCTGGCTGATCTGTTCGATAGCACCGTGGGCAATGCGATAGATACGCGAATCACCGACATTGGCGGTGATCACGCGATCGGCCATGAAGGCACAGGCGCAGATCGTCGTGCCCATATCGGCCAGGGTCGGATCGATACGCGCACGCGAGAGAATGTGATCGTTGGCGCCAAAGATCGCATGCTTCATCGCATCGACGACCTTATCTTCATTGAGCCAATCGCCTGGCTTCAACTGGCGTAGACTGTGCGACACCACCTGCACACCGAGTTCACTGGCGATGTGCCCACCGGCGTGACCGCCCATGCCATCACAGACGATCGAGACGCGATCGCGTACATCGAAGTAGAGCGCGTCCTCATTGTGATCTCGCACGCGGCCTTTGTTGGTCAGGGCCGCCATCTGCACGCTCAATGCTGGCATGGAGGGATCCTGCCTGCGTGAACACGGTCCTGCGTCCTGCGTCCTGCGTCCTGCGTCTGGTATGCGTGGCGTTTGTCAGCTACGAACGATGATAGCGTTAAGGGAGTATTTGGCCATCGGTTGTCGCGGTTGAACACGGGCACCGTGGCCGATCGGACGCAGGACGCAGAACGCAGGACGCAGGACGATGAGATCTCCACGCAGGGCGACAGGCTCTCTACGCGGAACAAAAAAGTCACCATATCAATCCACACACAAAGCAAGCAGGGTCGAATCATCGCTGGCAGTGCTGCCGCCCCGGAATTGGCGGACCGAATCCATAATGCGATCCAGGAGCGTGTCTGGACCCGCGGCACCGTGTTTGCGCACCACTTCGATCAAAAGCTCGGTGCCGTATTCTTCGTTCTGGCGGTTCATCGTTTCATTGATGCCGTCGGTGTAGACCAGGAAGACATCGCCGGTGCGGACCTGGGTGGTGAACTCCTCCAGCGCATTACGAAAAATGGCACCCTTTTTCATGCCCACCACCATGCCTTTGGGGCGGATCTCTGCGACCTCGTCGGTGAGCAGGTTCAGGCACAGGGCGGGATTGTGGCCGGCGCGCGCCCACACGATGGTCCCCAGGCTGGGATCGAGAATCGCGTAGGTCATCGAAATGAAAATGCGTCCGCCCAAATCATCGACCAGACTGTCGTTGACCTTGGCCAGCGTCTCGGCTGGCGAACCTCCGGACGACGCGAAGATCGACAGTGTCTTCTTCGCCATCGACATGATCAGCCCGGCTTGCATGCCGTGGCCGGACACGTCGCCCTGGGCGAAGCCGAGACGTCCGTCGGGCAACGAGATGAATTCGTAAAAGTCGCCACTGACATCTTCGCAGGCCTCGAAACGGGCCGCGAAGCGGTAGCCTGGCAACTCGGGAATCTTGCCGAGCAGGCCGACTTGGACATCGCGCGCTTTGGCACGATCCGCGGTATTGCCCGCCGATTCGGGGACCGTCGATTCCGCAGCGGCCTCGACCACGTCCATCCACGAGAAATGGCCGTCGCCGCCGTCAGCCACCGCGTGCGGGGTGTTGGCAGTCGAGGCGTCGAAGCTATCGAAAATGGTGCCTGCGAGCGGGTCGGCGCTGGCCGGGCTGGCCGCCGGCACTGCGGGATCGACCGGAGGGGGGGTGCGCAACGAACCAGGGATGGGCGTTGCGATGTGACTCGCGCCGGGGAGCGGCGTGGTCAACGGTATGCGGCTGCCAGTGACTGGCGTGGCGATGCGCGGCTGCGCGGAGGTGCCGGGTGCCGGCGTGCGCAGACTGCTGCGCGGTGTCCGTACGGGTGATCCGGTCGGATGCGATCCTGAGCGCGCAATGCGCAGGCCGCTGGGGCGTCGTTCGTCCGCGCTCGGCCGTTGTCGCGGTTCGCTGCCGCCTGCTTGCGCCCGCACCGAGGCCTCGTCGCGGGTTTGCGGACGATCTGGAACATAGACCGGACATTCCCCAGCCAAGTGCCACGCCATGCGATCTGGTGCCAATTCCCAATCGACCGCGGACACCAAGGGTACGCTGGCGATAGCTCCCAAGCAGAATGGGCAGATCCAATGATTGGTGGCGTCCGCATACCGCCACAACGGATATTCCAGCAGTTGACGGATGTTACCGATCAGGTGTCCGGCGCGCACCTGGGCATCACGAGCGCGTTGCACGTCGCCGGCACCCATCACCTTGCCCGCAGCGTACTGATCGCAGCTGAGCAAGTGGCTGACCATGTTGCGCACAGTAAAACTATCGAAACGGCCATTGGCCAAGCGCACGCTGTGCACCTTTTGCAGGCTGCACGGCGAGTACCAGTAGCCTTCATGATCGAAGACTTGCCACGCCGGGTCGGTGGCAGCGAGATGGGCAATGTCCTCGTAGGCCTGACGGGCGATGATCTCGGCCGAAACCTTGGGTGTGCCTTTGCCGCCGTGCCAGCCGGTGCAGCGGCGATCGAGGTGGCCCTCAATGGCCCGGCCGAGCGCCGCCTTGGTGGTGTCCGCGCCACGCACGGCCGAGAGGCAGTACGGGCAGATCCACGCCCCATTACGGGCGACATGCGACCAGTCCGGATCATCACTGAGGCGGGCGCGCACGATCTGCGTGATGCCGCTCCCACTCGACAGTGTGGTGCGTCGTCCTCCGGATGGGTGCCCTTTCGCCATATGATTGCCGGAGCCTAGATGCCCCTGGAGCAGCCGCAACAAAGCGGGTCAGGGAACGGGCTTGGCGACGGTCGGAGGGACCTCTTCGGTCTCTGCGGCCTCCGTTTCGCCGACCCCGTACAAGGTCAGCCAGAAGCCCAGCAACACTTTGAGCACCACGACCGCCATCGGCCCGATGACCAGACCCGTCCAGCCAAAAGCGAGCACGCCGCCAATGATGCCGAGGAAAAGCAGGAAGCCCGGCCAGGATTCCTGGGTGTCGAGCTTACGGATGATGCGCTGCCCTAAGCGGTCGACCAACCAAGCGGCGGCGAGACTGGCGATGACCAGACCGCCTGCATGGAACGGCTCATCGCGCGACCACAGGATGCCGGCAAGCGGGATCCACACCGTGGCGAAACCAACCACGGGAATGAGGCTGACGAAAGCCGTGATAGCGGCGACCACGACGATGGGAAAGCCACCCCAGGATACCCAAGGCAACGCCGCGCATTACCGCCATGGCGAGGGTATCATGGAGCAGGCGCATGGTGGCGTGCTCGAAACGGTGAGCCAGTTCTTCCCGTTGCGCATTGGTGAAGGGGGCCAAGCGCAGCAGACGGCCGGCGATCGCATTGCCGCGCTCAAACAAAATGAACACGAGCAGGATCACTAGGGCGATATGAGCGAGAGCGCCACCGGTTCCACGGAATAGCCAGCCGTAGAACGCGGAGGCATTGCTGTTCAACAGCATTTCCAGCGTATTTTCCCGGACCGTTTCCGGTCCGATGGGCAACGCTGGATATAACTTGTGCATGTGCTCGACATGCTGCGCGAGCGCATCCGCGATGGCGATGATCTGCTTTTCATCACGGGTCGCGAGACCCCAGGCCACGTCATAGGTGTTTCTGAGTCCACCCAAGGCATCAAAAACGATCAGCAGGACTGGAGTGATGGCCGCCATCAGCAGAGCCAGGGTGGCGATCCCCGCTGCTGCTCGCCGTCGCCACACCGGATCCCAATTGGGAAACCAACGGGTCAAACGACGCAGGGTTGGTGCCATGAGCACCGCGTGCGTCAATGCCGCTAGGGCAGCGGCGACGAGCATCGGTTTTCCGAGGGGGGCGAAGACCATCAGCACCAACCAGGTGGCGGTGATGATCAACGCCAACATCACCAGATGGGGCAGCCATATCCTCAGCGGAGGTGGACCCAATGACGGTGGTTGATTATCCATGGCGGCACTGTGGTCGGCGTGCGCCGTTAATTAAGGGGAATGTGGGCGGGGGGCTACGCGGGACACGACGTCGCCATCATCAGCGCCCGTGACGCAGGCGTTCCGCGAGATAATTATCGAGATGCGGATTCGCCTCGATCGCGGTCGCCGTGGTTTCGATGTCGTAGTCGACCCGGCGATAGATCACGCGCGGCGCTGACGGTTCGGTGTCGAGCAGGCAATAACACGCCCGCTTGTCGCCATCGCGTGGTTGACCGACGGAGCCGATGTTGACCAGTGCCTTCTCATCCGGCTCGATGAAATAGGTCGAGCCCCACAGCTGCGTTGGCGGCGTGAAGCTGTGATCGGCGAGAAATACGCCAGGCACATGCGTATGACCGACGAAACAGATGTGCGGAATCAGCGAGAAAATCTCATCCATCTTGGCCACATTCGCGATATCGCGGGGCATCACGTATTCGCGCGTCGGCTGGCGCGGACTCGCATGCGTGAAGAGGAAATTCCCGTCGCGCGCATGCAGCTGCAGGTTCTGCAGGATATTCCAGCGCTGCTTACGGACCTCTTCGCTACCGTCGTTCTTGAGCTGCTCGCGGGTCCAATCGATGGCGCGCTTGGCGCGCGGATTGAAGTTCTCGGCGCCAAACATCAGGGCCTCTTCATGGTTGCCCATGAGCACGGCTCCGCAGCGACGGACGATGTCGAGGCATTCCCCTGGAAACGGACCATACCCGACCACATCGCCGAGACAGATGATGCGTTGCGCACCATTGTCCTCCATATCAGCGATGACTGCATTGAGTGCCGTCAGATTGCCGTGGATATCACTGATCAGCCCCAAGATCATCTTAGGCAGTGTGGAGAGCCTCTGCGGTTCACACAAGGCTTGGCCACCTGGGGCGGCCCCGGTCTATCCGCTACGCTTTTCTCACATTTGACTATTTCGCGCCGCGATTCCCGAATGCGAGAATGTATGACTACTGCAGCAGTAGTCAGGTGTGAGCTGGCACGGTGCGTGCGTTGAGCAGGCATGATCACCCCGCCCGCCATCAATCCCAGTCTCTCGGCCGGCCCGTCATCGACGGGGGACTCCAACGCCGCCTTCCGCGATGCGGACTTCATGAAAATCCTCCTGGCAGAGATCACGCAGCAGGACCCCTTCAAGCCGCAGGAGACCTCCAAGATCATCGAAGGCATGCAGAAAGTGCAGGAGCTGGCCAACACCCGTCATGAGAAATTCCGCGATGATCAGCGCTGGGCCCGAGACATCATCGGTCAATCCGTGACCGTCCAGCAAGTCCAGGTCCAAGGTGACCAGTTGACCAAACTGCGTGAACGCGGCCTCGATCCCGATCTGGGTTATCAATCCGTCAGTGCCGTGGTTGAACGCTATCGCGTGGTCGACGAAACCGTGTGGATTCATGCCGGCGGCAAGGATTACCCGATTGACAACGTGCGGCAAATCGATGCCCCACCGCTGGGTGGCGAACAGCTGGGCTCGGTGGCAGCCGGCATGCTCGGCCGCATCGTCCAATTTCGCTCGCCTGATGGTATGAGCAGCCAAGAAGGCTTGGTCACCGCCGTGGGTTTGGGCTCCGGCGGCAAGATCGAGCTGACCGTTGGTGACCAACAGATTCCCGTTTCGCAGGTGCAGCGCATCCGCATGTAATCAAGACAGGCTGCCCTGAATGGTGAATTCGATGCCAGATCCCTGACCGTAATGACCTGGGACGAGCTACGCCGGTTACCCGGCAAACCCACTCACTATTCATGAAGAGCCCGCAAATAAAGCACCCCCCGCAGAGACGCTGCGGGGGGTGTTTCTCGTCAACGAGACCTGAGCGTTCAGCCCAGTCGCGCTGCAGATCAGCTCTGCTTGCTGTCCTTGACCAACGCGTTCATGCCCTGCGCCGCTTTGTCGCGGTTGGAGCGGAACTCGTTCCAGTATTCTTCCGGCATGTCGAGGGCGATCTTGAGGGCGCCATTCGAACCGGCGTACTGCGGTTCTTCGACCGTCTTGACCTTGCCGCCGCCGTATTCTTCCAGCGCCTTCTCGATCGCGAGACCCAGAGCCTTGATCTGCGAGCCACCGCCGCCGAGCAGGATGTTGTTACGCATCTTGGCCTGGAATTCCGGGTCGTAGCTGGCGATCAGGTCCTGCAGCGCGGCCACCGTCGGGTTGACGATCTGAAAGCAGGACTTGTAGACCTGCTCGGTCAGATTGAACTTGGTCGGCTTACCGGCGACGGGCAGGGTCTCCATCACGTCGTCCATACGCGGACTGACCGATGCGTGACGCTCTTTGATCTGACGGATCATGTTGATCGAGAACTGCGCTTCCGGATGCGATTCCTTGACCAAGTTGGCCAGGAATTGGTCGATGTAGTCACCGGCCACTTCGTGGGTGCGCTGATCGTCGGCGCCCGGCATGGTACCGTGGACGCGGCACAAGTCGGTGGTGCCGGCACCGATGTCGATGACCAAGGTGTCGTCGAGGAAGTCGAGGCCGTACGCCACGCAGAAGGGCTCGGACGAAACGATCACCG
>CAYQAQ010000120.1:0-7303 GCA_964415495.1 uncultured candidatus Brocadiaceae bacterium
GGTCGATGGCTTCCCGGCTGACTCCGGCCGGCAACGCGCTCTGACCATGAAGAAGGTTGGCAACGGCAACGGCACTCCCACTCCACCGCCAGTCGGTTGAGGTCATCGCACCAACTTGTAAGCCCGGTCGGCATCCGCCACTAGCGTCGGATGAGGCGTAGAATACGGTAGGCGCGACTGCTGGGCGATCGCGTCTGAGGTTACTCTTTCGGGAGTGACTCCAGCCGAGGAAAGTCCGGGCTCCACAGGACACGGTGGCTGGCAAATCCAGCCGTCTCGCGTCGCGGCGAGATAGGGACAGTGCAACAGAAAACAAACCGCCTCCGCGGGAAACCGCGGCGGTAAGGGCGAAACGGTGGGGTAAGAGCCCACCGCGCGACCCGCGAGGGAAGCGGCACGGCAAACCCCACCAGGAGCAAGCCCAGAATGCGGCGAGGTGCGGTCCGCACCATCTGAGTCGCGAATGGGTGCCTGACGGGGCCGGGCAACCGGCACCGCGAGAGAAATGATCACCTCCTGCCGGCGGGCAACCGACGGTGGTAGACAGAACCCGGCTTATGGCAGCCCCGCGTACACGATCTCCCCGGCGCAAGCCGGGGAGCGTCGTTTGGTGGTTCTTTCGAGCACTCCCTGGGACCGCGGCCGACTCGGCCGCTTGCCTTATTCGAGGCGGGCCAGTGGCCCGCGGTCCCGGGGTTCGCACCACCAAACACCTCCGGGTGTATGTCGTGTCGACAGTACCTGGGATCGCGGCCGACTCGGCCGCTTGCCTTCTTCGCGGCAGGCCGGTGGCCCGCGGTCCCAGGACCGCGGCATCCTCTGCGCTCATTTACCAGCGAAAGAGACTCGCCGAGCCCGTGTCGCCCAACAGCACCGTCGCATCTGGACCAGCCGCGAAATGCGTGGCGGTGCGCATGCCAAGGTTTTTCTCCAACGACCATACGTGCAGGACCACTGGATTGGTTCCCCGGAAATCGACCAGCTGCACGTCACTGCGGCGACGGTCCAGGACATACAGGTGTCCGAGGCGATCGCAGTCGAGGCCAACGGCTTCGCGCAACTGGCCCGGAGCATCGCCGCGTCCGCCCATGACGGTGACAAACGCGCCGCTCAATTTTTCCTGGTCGAGCGCATACTTCTTCACTTCGTAGGTATCGCGGTCGTACACGTAGATTGCATCACCTGCCGGGCTGACGGCGAGCAACCCCGGATCATCCATAAAGGACGGACCCTTCGCCGCGCCACTGACGTGAAACCGGAAGCGACCTTCCCGGTCGAAAATAGAGACGCGACGCATGCCCAGATCGAGGACATACACGCGTCCCTCTTCATCAACCGCGAGTTTATTGGGATTGTGGAATTGACCGTCGTTTTTGCCCTTGGCGCCGATCACCACCGGTTTGATCGACGGATCACGCGGATCATAGCGACGGACGTTACCGCTGCTGCCGTCGAGCACGAATAAGGCACTGCCATCGCCAGCGAGCGCCACATCGGTCACCTCGCGCGCGACATCGGCGAAACGCGCCTGCTGAAAGCCGGCCGCATCGAAAACTCGGATGAGGCGATCGCGCGGCTGGATGCCAATGATCCGCCCGGCTCCGTCTTGACGGAAGGAGAGAGCTCGAGCAAACGCCGCCGTGGCGCGGACGCCATCAATGACGCCGTTGGCCAGGCGACGAACCACCGCCCCCGAACGGGCATGACAGGTATACATGCGGCCATTCGGATCGACGGCGAGTGATTCCGGCGCACCCACCTCCATATCCCAGCCTTGACCGGGCAAGGCCGCGAAGGCCTCTTTGGCCATGCCTTCCTTATCGATGATCACGATGCGGCCGTCGACCAACTGCACCAACAGACCCTGAGCATGCCACGCGATGTCGATCGGATCAGCGGCATCGCCACCGAGCGTCCAGGTGGCCAGCCGCCGATGGAAACGATCAAAGCGATGGATGCGGCGGGTCTTGGCATCGAGAGCCGCCAGGGAACCGTCGGCGGCAAGATCGATGCGGGTCAATGCTTCGAAGGCATCGGCTGAGCGACCTTCGCGCCCGAGACGTAAGCGGAAGGTGCCGTCGGCCTCGTATACCAGTACACCGCCCGATGCTTGATCGGCGACATACGCGACACCGTCGGGTGCCACCACCAGATCGGTTGGCCGCGATAATTCCCCATATTGGCGCAGGCGTTTGCCCGCGAGATCATAGACCCACACGGTGCGCTGCGCGGCATCCAAGCAGTGGATCTGCGCACCGAGTGCCGCGAGGTCGGTGATATCCGATGGCGCTTGATCACGCGCCGGGCTGATCGGTACGGCATGACGCCAGCCCGCATCAATGCGCACCATTTCACGCGCGCTGTTGTCATGGGCCAACCACGTGCCATCCGCCATGCGCTGCACGCTGCGCAGATTGCGCGTCCAACCAAAGGTGCCGAGACCAGCCAGCGTGCGACCGCGAGCATCAACGTCACCGACGACATCGATCACCTGGGTGGCGCGCACCGTCTGGGCGTAGGGATCGCTGGCCTCGGCCACCACCATCACCTGACCGGGCAGCAGCGGCGCGAGATAGCGCGTGGTCGGCCCCATGGTTTCGGTCGCGAGAAACTGGCCGCTGCGACCGGCATCTTGAGTGATGCTCCAGCGCACCTGCAGCGGATCGCCATCCGGATCGCTGATCGGCAATGCCAGTTCCAACACCGCTCCTGGTGCCACGGTCAGCGCAGCGGTCGCCGCCGCGACCGGAACCGCATTTGGCGCGGCGGTACCGGGCAGCGGAATGCAGTCGAAGCCGTTCGCAAGTTCGACGCCGGCTTCACGCCAGGCCAAGCGCGCAGTGATGGTGCCTGCGCGCACATCAACGACCTGAACTTTTGCCACCAGGCGGCGCTCTTCGACGATGACCTCATCGGTCAGCGGATGGCGACGAACTGCTCCCGGCGCGTAGACGGCGATAACGACGCCGGGATCAATGCGCGCGGCGGCATCGAAGGCGACCGTGACGACGGTGCCTTCCACCGACATCAATCGACCCAAGGGTTGCTCGGCAGCACCGGCGGAGGGAACCGTCAGCAAGCCTGCGACCATGATGGCCGACACGACGAAATGACGCAGCGGAAAGGCAGTCAACAATAGCATGGGACGGATTACCGGGGTTCGAGGGTGGCGGCGACGATGCGCCAGGCATCGGCGACCTTGCGCATGTCGGCGCGGTAGTGCAGGACCTGCTCGGGGTACTCACTGAAGGCATGGCGGATGGCGATCTGCGCCATGACGCCTTCTGGACTGGAGGTCAGATCCGTGAGGGATGATGCGAACACCAAGCCGTCGAAGGTATGTAACCGACCCAGGCGTTCGGCCATGGCGGTGTCTGCGATCATGGCCGTGATCTGCGCGGTCTCACCTTGTAGTACGGCGGCGTCGAGTCGTACCAGCAAGGCGGCGACGTCTTGGCGCGCGATGCGCAGATTGAGAGCGCTGGCCAACTGTTCACGGCGAGCGTCGCCCGCCGACAGTTCTGCACTGAGAGCAGTAACGGCCGCGGTCACATCCGCGTTGCTGGCAGCTGGATCGTCGATGCGCTGGCGCAGGGCTTCCACTTTGGCGGTGAGCGCAGCTTCGGCGGCGCGACGTTGCTGCTCGGCAGCGTCTTGTTCGAGACGGGATTGTTGAAATTCGTTTTCGGCCAACACCACCGTGGCGCTGCCGGGGGCGAGCTTGCGCATGGTCGCCAAAGAGGTCCGCGCCGCGTCCAAGTCGCGCGCAGCCAATGCGGTGTCGAAGCGCTGACGCTCCAGCGCCAGATCTTCTTTCAACTTCGTGACCTGAGCCAAGCCTTGGCGCGCAGCTTGTGAACCGGGCTCGTGCTGCAAAGCCGCAGTGAATGCGAGCAGGGCGACATCGTAGTCGCGCCGCTCGATTGCACGCTGGCCATTGCTGATTTGTTCAGCGGCGGCGCGATGGCGCTCTTCGGCTTCTTGCCGCCGCGCGCGCACGGCACGCAATTCCCGCTCGATCAACGCGTCTTCGGGTTGAGCCGCGAGATACGCCGCAAGAATCGACTCGGCCCGCGTAATGTCCCCCTCGGCCAGGGACGCGCGCGATTGGGTCAACGCCACTTCGCGCGCATTAGCGTTGGTCAAACTCGCATCGAAACGTGCACTCAGCGCTTTGACTTCGGGCGTTTCACCCATGGCCTGTTGCGCCGCAGCAAGGGCAGCACGGGCGCGATCAAGGTCACCGGCGCCCAAAGCTTGCTCAGCAGTGGCGAGGTGATCGGCACCTTCGCTGGCATCGACCTCGGCACGCAGCGCCAGCCAGTCGGGATCTTGTGGGAAATCCGCGAGGGCTGCCTGGACGAGCGCACGCGCCTGCGGCCAACGCTTGGCGGTCAGGTGCGCCCGTGCCGGAGCGAGATCAGGCACCACCACCACGGTGGTGGTGGTCGTTTGCACCGGGCGCTGGGTTTGCACTGCCTGCTGACCAGTCGTCGACGGCAGCGATTTCGGCGCGAAGCGCGCCTGACCATCCACAAACCACCACGCCGCACCGCCACTCACGGCAGCGATGAGCACACCGGCCACCAGCGCACTGCGGCCTTTGCGCTCGCGCGCGAACGGCTCGGAACGCACCATGTCGCCACCGCTGCGCAGCGCAGAAGGGTCCAGGAAGGCGGTTTGCGGCATGCGGCCGGCAACCAAGGCTTCCAGATCCTCCACCAATTCTGCGGCCGTCTGGTAGCGCTGTTCAGGCTTCTTCTGCATGCACTTGAGCACGACCGCTTGGTACCCGTCAGGGATCTGCGGGTCGATCTCACGCGGCGCTTTGGGCGGTTGGTGAATATGCTGATAAATAATCGACGTCGCGTCTTGACCGGTGAAGGGCAGGCGCGTCGTGAGTAACTCGTAAAACACCACGCCCAGCGCGTAGATATCCGTACGATGATCGCAAATCTCGCCGCGGCCCTGTTCTGGGCTGAAGTAATTCACTGTGCCCATGATGGTGCCGGCCATGGTCAACCCGGTGTCGCGCGAAGCGAGCTTGGCCAACCCAAAGTCCATCAGCTTGAGCACGCCCTTGGCGGTCAGCATCATATTCGCGGGTTTGATATCGCGATGGATGATGCCGTGTTCACCAGCAGCGGCGAGACCCCGCGCGGCCTGGACAATAAGATTGAGCACCTCACGGTGGCTCGGGCGCCAGCCTTTCTTCAAGCGTCCGGCCAGATCGTCGCCTTCGACGTATTCCATCGCGAAGAAGTGATTGCCTTCGTGCTGTCCAGCGGCGTACACCTGGATGACGTGCTCGCTGCGGATGCGCGCCACCGCCCGGGCCTCGACTTGGAAGCGCGTGCGGAAGTCTTCATTGCTGCTCAAATGCGGCGGCAGGACCTTGATCGCCACTTCGCGATCCAGGCTCAGCTGACGGCCGCGATAGACCGCGCCCATACCTCCCTTGCCGAGCAAGTCGCCGAGCTGGAAGTCGCCCCACACCTTGCCGTGATGGGTGCCCGCACCGCCGCTCTGGGCCGGCGTCACGACATTCAGATTGGTCACGCCGGTCGGCGGACGCGCGCCGGGTCCGGGCTGGGTGACCTGGGTCATGGCGTCGTGCGACGGCGACCCCGGCATGGTGACCTGGGTATCCGGCCCGGTCGGGCTCCCCGGTACGGTCGGCTGGGTTGGGGCATCGCCACCCCAACCGATCACGGTCGGCTGATCGGGATTGGGCTGCGGAGTCGATGAATCGCTGGAATGTGTCACGGTTGCGTACGACGTAGCATCGCGATCCAACCAAACCCCGTCAACGCTGGGAAAGCCCTACCAACGACCTGTGAGGAGGCTCACCAGAGGCCGCCATGGCTAGGATTGACCACGCCTGAGGCCGTCGTACCATGCGACCCCCCTTCG
Source organism: uncultured candidatus Brocadiaceae bacterium (assembly GCA_964415495.1). GTDB lineage: Bacteria > Planctomycetota > UBA11346 > UBA11346 > UBA11346 > CAYQAQ01. The sequence continues at coordinate 5,914 of CAYQAQ010000120.1, forward strand.
GGAGCCCCCTTCATGGCGAAGACCGCCACCGCGTCGCATCCCTCCACCGCCAAGGCCTTGATCAAGGTCTGCGAGGCCCTGGAGGCCCGTTACGGTCAACGCCGGAACACCAAGACCGAGGACTTCATTGAAGCCCTCGTCTACCAGATTCTCGAAGTCGGTACGACCGAGAAGGCCGCGCGCGAAACGCTCAAGCGCATCCGCGACGAATTCGTCGACTGGAATGACATGCGCGTCTCGACCGTGCGCGAGATCGAGGACATTCTCGGTGACAAATATTACCGTCGCCGCGAAAAGGCTGAAGATCTCAAGCACCTGTTGGCCGACCTGTACACCGCCTTCAGGAAAATGGACCTCAGCGCCCTGCTCAATGCCGAAGGCATTGAGACCCTGCGTGCCTTGCCGGAAACGACCCTGATCCGGCGCGACATGGTCGAACGCGCGCTGTTGTTGGTGTTGGACGTGAAGATCTTCCCCAGCGACGAGGACCAGGTCCGTTTGCTCAAGTACCTCGGCGGCCTGCCCAAGCAGCTGACCACCCAGCAATGCGTGAAGAAGATCGAGGAAAGCCTCGATGCCGACACCATGCTGCGCCTGTCCCGCGGCCTGCGCGAGCACTGCCACTTCTTGGAAAGCGAAGACGAATCCGAACCGCAGCCGATCGGCTTCAAGTGGACCAAGCCCGATCCGCTCGGCATGGGCGGCAAAAAGGCTGGGAAAAAGAAGGACTGAGAGCTGACCGATGGCGGGCCATTCGCACTGGGCGAACATCAAGCATAAGAAGAAGGTCAACGACAAGGCGAAAGCCAAAGTCTTGGCCCGCATGGGCAAGCTGATCGCCATCGCCTGTCAAATGGGCTCGCCCAAGCTCGATGAAAATCCCCGCCTGCGCTTGGCGGTGCAAAAGGCGCGGGCATCGAACATGCCCAACGACGCCATCGACCGCGCGATCAAAAAGGCCGCCGGCATCGCTGCCGAAGGCAAGCAGATGGTCGACGTCACTTACGAGGGCTACGGCCCCGGCGGCGTCGCCCTGGTCATCACCGCCGCCACCGATAACCGCAACCGCACCGCCGCTGAGGTCAAACTGCTGCTGGAACACGGCGGTGGTTCGTTCGGCAGCATGGGCTGCGTGTCGTGGCAGTTTGCGGACACCGCCGTGTTTCTGACGAGTGGGACAACGGAAGACGCGGTCCTTGAAGCGCTGCTCGCCGGCGACGCGGATGCGCGCGATATCGTCGCCAACGACGACGGCCAAATCGAGATCACCGCCGCGCCCAACCAGTACGACGCCGTGCTGAAAGCCTTGGCCGCGGCTGGCATCAAAGTCGAAGAATCGGATCTGACCAAGATCCCGGAGAACACGGTTCCGGTGGAAGCCGGTCCGGTG
>CAYQAQ010000120.1:7313-7825 GCA_964415495.1 uncultured candidatus Brocadiaceae bacterium
AGCTCCAGACCCTGATCAGCGACTTGGAAGACAACGAGGACGTACAGGACGTCTACCATAACGGGGTCTTCCCGGGCTAGCGGTTCCCGTGGGCTGCCGGGCACAGCGAAAGCCCGAAGACCCCCCTTGCACTAGGCAAAAGGCGGCCATACTCCGCCCCCTCACGTAGAACACGGAGTTCCGTTATGTCCCGCGGCGTCCATCGTCATCGCATGCTGCGCATCCGCAGCCTCGCTCGTATCAAGCAAGAGACCCGCGCGTCCAACGCTCCGGCTAAGCGCGCCGCGTCCGCACATCGCGACGATCGCATGCGCAGCGTGCTCAAGGCCGCCAAGGGCAAGGATCTCAATCCGGCCGTGGTGTCGTGGGTGTGCCGCCAGCTCGACAAGCAGTGGCGCCAAGTCACCGATGCGGATCTCAAAGCCCTCGCTGGTTGATTCCGTTTTTCTGCGGTTCCCGCTTCAAACAGGCGACCCTTCCGGGTCGCCTGTTTGCGTATGGGGAGCCCGCCC
>CAYQAQ010000121.1:0-7814 GCA_964415495.1 uncultured candidatus Brocadiaceae bacterium
CTGCCCAAGCACACCTGGCTCAACGCCAAGCTGGGTTTCACCGCACCGGAATACGTCCACGTCGGTCTGCTCCGCAACGCCGACAAATCGAAGATCAGCAAGCGCAAAAATCCGACGTCGCTGCTGTGGTACAAACAGCAGGGCTATCTGCCGGAAGCGCTGCTGAATTTCCTCGCCCTGCTCGGCCACTCGATGCCGGATGGCCGCGAGAAATTCACCCTCGCTGAATTGATCGAGACCTTCGATCTCGACCGAATCAACGTGGCCGGCCCAGTCTTCGATCTGGCCAAGCTGCGCCATCTGCAGGGGCTGTATTTCCGCGACCTCGATGAGGAACGCGTGCGCGCCGAAATTCATCGCGCCGTCGACGCCCGCTTCAGCGATTTGCTGCCGCTCTTCCGCGACCGCATGGTGTTCGGCGGTGATTGGTTCGGCCAGGCTGAGCCGTTCTACGCTGACAAAGTCGATCCGCATCCGGACCACCTGACGCCGAAGGGTCTGGATAAGGCCCAGGCGCGCACGGTGCTGGAACAGATCCAGGCTGCGCTCAAGCGCTACGCCGCCAGCGATGGCGCCACCTGGACGGTGACCGGCTTGGAAGAATTCTTCCGCCAGTTTCTCGCCGATCAGGCGGCGGCCGAAACCAAAGAGGACCCCAACGCCAAGCCCGTGCTGTGGTCGAACAAAACGGTGTTCATGCTGCTGCGCGTCGCCATCACCGGCCGCAAAGAAAGTCCGCCGCTGTTCGACACCCTGGCCCAGGTCGGCCAACTCCGCGTGATCGAACGCTTGGGCTTGGCGCAGCAGAAGCTGCGCTGAAATCAGCGGATTTTCACAGGAGACGCTGAGACGCGGAGAATCCGCAGGAGGCGAGCAGAGACTCTTGCTTTGCCTCTCACTGACTTCCTCTGTCTTCCTCCGCGTCTCTGCGCCTCCGGTGATTCGAACTCGATTGCCCACCGCTGTTCGACACCCTGGCCCAGGTCGGGCAACTCCGCGTGATTGAACGCTTGGGCTTGGCGCAGCAGAAGCTGCGCTGAAATCAGCGGATTTTCACAGGAGACGCAGAGACGCGGAGGATCCGCAGGAGGCGAGCAGGAACTTTGGTTCGGCTTCCTCTCTGACTTCCTCCGCGTCTCTGCGTCTCCTGTGATTCGATCTCGAGTGGATGACTAAATCACGCCCGCGGATGAAACTTGCGGTGGATGTCGATCAGCCGCTTGGCGTCGACGTGGGTATAGCGCTGCGTCGTGGTGAGGTTGGCGTGGCCGAGCAGTTCCTGCACGGCGCGCAGATCGGCGCCGTTTTCCAGCAGGTGGGTGGCGAAGCTGTGGCGCAGTAAGTGGGTATAGACCGGCTTGGTGATGCCCGCGAGCACGCCAGCGTCGCGGACGATCTTCCACAGCGCTTCGCGGCGTAGCGGCGCACCGCGCGACGATAACAGCAGGTGTTCGTCGCGTTTGTCCCCGATCAGGCTCGGGCGTAAGTCCGCGAGATACCGATCAACCGCGTGGCGGCCTTTGCTGCCGAGCGGCACCAGGCGTTCTTTGCTGCCCTTGCCGCGCAGGCGTACCAAGCGGCCGTTCTCGCGCAGATCGGCAATGCCCAGTCCGCACACTTCGCTGGCACGCGCGCCGCAGGCGTAGAGCAGCTCCAGCGCCGCGCGGTCGCGCAGGTGCATCGGGCCGTCGCGCACGGCGATGAGCAGGCGAGTGACTTCGTCGACGCTGAGGACCTCGGGCAGGGTGGTCCAGATCTTCGGTGTGGCCGTGAGTTGAATGCGGTCGCGGGCGAGGTGCTTTTCGGCAACCAGGAAGCGCGCGTACATGCGCCAGGCGACCAGACTGAGCGCCAGTGTGGTGGCCTCGTGCTGGCGATGGTCGCGCAGCCAGCGCAGGCAGGCGGCGATCTCGTCCGGGCCGGCGTCCTCCAGGCGCTGGGCAGTGCCCTCGAGGGCATCGTAGAGGTGCTGCAGGCAGGTCTCGTAGACGCGCAGGGTATTCGCCGCGAGACCCAATTCGAGCCGGCAGCTGAGCAGAAAAGCGCGGCGCTCATCGAGCATGGCGCAGCCTGGACGGGTTGATGGGCTGGGTCCAGCGGTGGCCGCGCGGGAATCACGGGTGCGAAATGTCTCGTTTTCGGTCGTTTATGAAGGAGATCACCATAAAATTGATTCAAACGGTTCGGATGATACATGGCTGCACCCATGTGTTGTTGTGAACTTGCACAGGAGAGGGTTTGTGGCGTATACTGAGCGCGTGGAAGATCCGCACCTCGTCCAATTGGCCCGCGAACGCGGTTTCATCACCGGCGCGCAGATTGAGCAAGCGCAGACGGAGCAGAAACAGCTCTCCGAGCGCGGCATCGAACGCAGTCTGTGGTTCCTGATTCAAGACTTCGGCTTCGTCACCGATCAGCAAAGCCACGAGCTGCGGCGGTATATTAGTTCGTCGCGCGTGCGCGCGCTCGAAGTCGAAACCTATGTCCTCCAAGGTCGCTTAGGCAGCGGCGGTATGGGCGATGTCTTCCGCGGCACCAATCCCGCTGGCGAAGAAGTCGCGGTCAAACTGCTGGCGACGCGCTATTCGAATCATGAAGAATATGCCAAGCGCTTTCAGCGCGAAGCCAAGGCGACCCTGCGACTGACGCATCCGCACATCACGAGCAGCATCTCGGCCGGTCTGATCGAAGGTCAGCGCTATCTGATCATGGAGTTGGTCCCGGGCAAAAGCCTTAAGGAGCGCATCAACACCGGCGGACCGCTCAGCGAAAGCGAAGGCATCACGCTGCTGACGCAGATGGCCTTGGCGCTGCGCTATGCGTGGCGACGCGGCGTGCTGCATCGCGACGTCAAACCGGCGAATATTATTTTGGCCCCGCCGCGTCCGGGTGTTGACGAACCGTTCTGCGCCAAGCTCTGCGATTTTGGTTTGGCCAAAACGTGGCAGGTGGCCGGTGAAGAAACGGCGAGTCTGACCCGCGGTCATCTGACCCACAGCGGCGTTGCTTTAGGCACGCCCCATTACATGAGTCCGGAGCAGGCGTCGGGAGAACACGATCTCGATCAGCGCACCGATATTTATGGTTTGGGCGCAACACTCTTTCACGCGGTGCTTGGGCAGACGCTGTACACCGGCAAGAGCTCGGCTGCGATCATGTACAAGCAGGTGACCGAGGCGCTCGACCTTACGCCCCTGAAAACACATAATTTCACCACGTCCTTCATTCGACTGGTTGAAGCGATGTTGACCAAAGAGCGGCAATATCGCGCCCGTGATTGGGAGGCCGTCCTTGAATTTTCGCGCCAAGCCGATGCGGCGTTGGTCGCCGGGATTGAAGCCCTATCGCCATCCGGGCGGACCTCTTCGGAGGTCAGTCTCGACCCGGTGGTGGCCACCAGCGGCGAGCTGCGCCAAGTCGCCACGCGTTCCATGCCCAAGCCAATGCGCGCCGCGCGCTCGCGCCGGCAGGTGCTGATTGGCGGCAGCATTGCGGCGATCCTGATTGCCGTGTTGGCGCTGGCGATCGGCGTCTTGCTCTTTTCCGGTCCGCCGTTGGCGACGCCGGCAACACTGTCGCAACTCGTCAATGAAGCCCGCAACAGCGCGGTGCCCGTGCGTATTCAACTGGCGCCCGGCGATTACAGCGGCCCGTTTGATTTCGGCATCGCGCAAAGCCGGCTCTCGTTGGTTGCATCGGGTCCGGGCGTGCGCTTTGTCGCGGATCGAACGACCAACGGCCCGTTGATCCGTTTGCAGACCGGATTGGCGGACTTCGTGCTTGAAGGTATTGTCTTGGTACCCGGTGAACGGACTGCGATCGAAGCCTTGTCGGGTGCCCAAGCGACCCTGCGTCAGATCCGCATCGAAGGCGGCTGTCCGCGCGCCATGACCATCAGCGGCGCGGAAGTGCTGGTCGAATCGTTCAGCGCCCGCAGCACCGAAGCGACCTTCGTGGTCGAAAATCAAGGCCGTCTAGTCCTGCGCGATGCGGTGTTGTCCTCAACGGGCGCTGGCATCGTGATCCGGCGCGGCCGCGTCGAAGCCGAACGCGTTCGGCTGTCAGCGCTCGGTGGGGTTGGCAATGCCCTCATCGATGCCGACGGCGGCATGTTGGTGCTCAATGCCAGCATCATCGACGCGGCTGGCTCCGACATTGCCCTGCGCACCTTGCGACTCGCCGAGATCCGCCTGACCGACGTCGCCTTGCGCGGCGCGCGGGTCGCGTGGCGCAGCGAAAACAGCGTGGTACCCCATCTCGATCGCCTGACCGCCGAAGCGGTCGACACCGGCATCGAGTGGATGGGTCCGCGTGATCCCACCTGGACCTGGCAGGCTCTGCTCGCCCGCGCCCCGCGCCCCGCCTTAGGGCTGAGTGGCATGGCCGTCGACGGCAGTGGTGCCAGCGCCGAAGCGCTCGCCGTGGTTCCCATTTCAACGCAACGCAATTGATCGATCGAGGATGTACGACCATGGCTGAAACTTTGCTGGTCATCGACGACGAAGACGCCATTCGTTACGCTATCACCCGCGCCTTCACGGACTGCACGGTGGTCCAAGCGGAGACGGTGGCTTCCGCCTTGGAACGGGTGAAGGATAGCTATCCGGATCTCATCCTGCTCGACCAGGGCTTGCCCGATGGCGAGGGCCTGTCGCTGATCCCGCGCATCCGCGCCATCGATCCGGATGTGCCCATCGTCATTTTGACGGGCAATGGCAGCACGGATCTGGCCGTCGAAGCGATCAAAGTCGGTGCCGATGATTTCATCGAGAAGCCGTTCAAGCTCGAACGCTTGCGCACCACGGTGCGCAACTTGCTGGAAAAGCAGCATCTCGGCCGTCAGGTCGCGCGCTTGGCCGGAAAGAATCCCGGTCGCCAAGGCTTGGTCGCGCATTCACCAGCAATGAAGCAGGTGATGAATCTGGTCAAGCGCGTCGCCGCCGTGCCCGGAACCACCGTGCTGATCGAAGGCGAAAGCGGCGTCGGCAAAGAACTGATCGCGCGCGCCATCCATGAGCGGTCATCGCGTTCGGGTAAAGGTTTCATCGCCATCAACTGCGCCGCGTTGTCAGAGCATCTGCTCGAGGCCGAATTGTTCGGCTATGAAAAGGGCGCCTTCACCGGCGCGGACAGCAAGGGAAAGTCCGGGCTCTTCGAAGCCGCTGATGGCGGTACCATCTTCCTCGACGAAGTCGGCGAAATGCCACTGACCTTGCAGACCAAACTGCTGCGCGCCTTGCAGGAACGCCGCTTTCGTCATGTCGGCGGTTTGACTGACATCGAGGTCGACGTGCGCGTGGTCGCCGCGACCAATCGCGATCTGCGCGCGGAAGTGCGCAAAGGTGCCTTCCGTCAAGACCTCTACTTCCGCCTGCGCGTGGTTCCGGTGGTTGTGCCGCCGCTACGCGATCGGCCCGAAGATGCGCTGCCCATTGCCGATCATCTGCTCAAGCGCTTGGCCCCAGAATTGGGCCGTCCCGAGGTGGTTTTTAGCGAGGAGGCCCGCGCCGCCATGCGCACCTATGCCTGGCCAGGCAATGTGCGCGAACTCGCCAATGCCGTCGAACGCGCCGTGATCATCTGTTCTGACAACACCATTCTGCCGGTGGATCTGTGCCTGGATGAGGAACTGCTGCAACCACCGCGGGCCGCTCACCAGATCGACGGTGAGTTCGCGCTGCCAGCTGGGGCCCTGCTGATTCCGCCGGGACAACGCAACCTTGCCGCGATCGAAGCGATGGTCATCCGCGCTGTCTTGAGTGAAAGCAACGGCCACAAGTCCAATGCCGCAGACATGCTCGGCATCAATCGCACGACGCTGTACAACAAGCTCAAGGATCTTGATCCATCGACGCCGATTGAAGAGGCCTCCGCTCATGGTTGAGCCCTCGGCCCTGCGCAAGAGCACCACTACGGAAATGAGCACCGACGCGCTGCTCGATGAACTCGAGCGCCTGCGGCCCTTAGCCGAGCTTGGCCGTATGGCGGCCACCGTGGCGCATGAGGTGCGCAATCCATTGGCGGGCATCAGCGCCAATGCCGAACTGGTGCGCGAGGCGCTCAGTGATCCCGCCGATCAGCACTGCGTCGATGTCATTCTCGGCGAAGTCGAACGCTTAGGGCGCTTAGTCACCGATCTGCTCTTCTACAGTCGCGAGCGCGAAGCCGCGGCGCAGCCGCTGGATCTGCTCCAGCTCGCGCGCAGTGCCGACAGCTTCACCTGTGCGCAAGCCGGCGCTGCTGGGGTGCGCATCCTGGTGACCGGTTCCGGCCGTTGCCACGGTGACAGCGAACTGTCGCGCCAAGCGGTGTTGAATGTGGTACGCAATGCGGTCGAAGCCTGTCGCGAAGGCGGCTCGGTCACCTTGCAGGTCAGCGATGCGCAGATCGACGTCATCGATCAAGGCCACGGCGTACCTGATGCGCTGCGCGGTCGCCTGTTCGAACCGTTTGTCACCGGACGCACCCGCGGCTTAGGCCTCGGTGCCGCCGTAGCTCACCGCTGCATGCAACGCCAAGGCGGCGATCTGCTGATGGCGCAGACCGGGCCCGAGGGCAGCGTGTTTACTTTGCGTTGGCCTACTCCGGGGTGAAACCTTTGGGCTTAACGAAGACCCACTTCATCACCGGTGCTTGCGGAATGGGTTGCTTGTTGGTCCGCTTGCGCGGGTGATCCGGCACCTGCTTGAGCAGTGGATAATGCGGCAGGTCATAGGCGGCCGGATCGAATTGCCGCCGCCAATGCGGATAGCGCGAATAGACCTCCAGGCCTTTGGGCCACACGCGCGGCTGATAGCGATAGGTCGTGGTGAACACCCGATGCGGCAAGAGGCGGTCATTGGTCGGCCCGCTGACGTGGCGTAAATCGCGATCCCAATCGACACCGCCGATTTCCGCTTGTTCAAACATCCAGCGCAGGGGGTATTCGCTCAGGCCCCGCTGCTGCCAGCCACCGCCAATATCGCTGTGATCGCCGATGAATCCGACCACCGCGTCCATGCCGTGGACTTCGCGTACCTGAAAGGTCGCGCGCGTTTCATGCAGCGCGACCGCATGCACGGCCCGCTCAAACCCCAAGTTCCCGGTCGGCGGATGCTGGTGGTAGAAGGGGTCCCAATCGAGATCGGGCAGGCCGATCGCATCCACCGTATCGAAGAGGCCGAGAAACCGCAGGTGCATGCGGGCTTTACTGGGAACCCGCTGTGCTTTCTCGTATTCACGAATCTTGCCCGCGAAATCGATGGCGGCCATCGCCCCGCGACTAAAGCCGATGACATCGATCACCGTGACGCCGTGCTCACGATCACGCAGCCAATCGCGGAAAGCCGCGCCGATGATGTCAGCCAGACCGTTGCCAAACGCCCCGCCCACCAGTCGCTTGATCATCGACCCCTTGGCATCGGCCCAACTACCGACGCCGGGATAATACCGCCCACGTTCACGAAAACGGCAGGTCGCCAGCCGATAGACATTGGTCCACGTCGCCGGATTGCTGTCATCATTCCAGGTGCCATCGAAGGCATAGAGCATCGAACGTTGCATGGGGTATCTCGGGGTGATCGGAAATGACAGGAGAAGGGGAGAAAGGGGTGGTGACAAGGGAAAGACGCACCCCAAAGGGCGGCGAATCGTGCGTTACGCAAACCAACCCAACGGAAAATCGACGCGATTCGACGACCGAAGATGTGCGACCGACGACAGACGAGCGTCCAATGCCATTGCGCTAAGCAATCCTGATTCTGCAGCGAATCTGAATTCCTCCTTGATGCCGTCGTTCGTCATTGATCGATAGCTCCGCGTCTATCACCGGCATT
>CAYQAQ010000122.1:0-7766 GCA_964415495.1 uncultured candidatus Brocadiaceae bacterium
CGGCAGGGGGTACAGGCATGGAGGTGCTAGGCGTTGGGTGTGCCAATGCGGGTTGGGCCATGGTCGTAGCCGCCAAGACCATCTCGTGGGGCCTAACGAAGATTACTTGCGCAATATTGATGCAGATTGGGCGGTTGTTCCGATGACGGGTCCGCCGCCAGCTGGACACTGCCGGGGGTTGCCGATCATTTTTTAATCAAAAGGTAGATAATGAGCAGCCACAGCCGCAACATGCAACAGCAATGAGATGGCCGCTGGCGGCTAGATATCGCTATTATGTTGCGCAGGTCGGCACAAGTGCGATCAAATTGAGATCCATTGATTAATAAAGAGCCAAAAATGGCCAAGTGCGCTTTGGCATAAGGGCCGCTCTGTCCCCACATCACTCGCTGCACCTCGGAGACGTCCTCATGTCACCTCTGCTTCCTTCCTGTGCCCTCATCGCGGGCCTGCTCGTCAGTACGGCGAGCCCTGCGATCGCCCAGACCTTCGAACCCTACACCGTGGTCACGCCGCGGCCCGACATTCGCAAGATTCGCGCGAACGGAATTGAGAAGCCGGCGCTCAAGATCGGCATCATCAAACTCACCGACTGCGTGCCGATCGTGGTGGCGCGTGAATTGGGTTACTTTGCTGACGAAGGCCTGTCGGCGACGATCGAGGTCCAAGGGAACTGGCGCCTGATCACCGAAGGCCTGGTCGGCGGCACGCTTGACGCCTGTCACATGCTGGCGGGTCAACCCATCGGCGCGTCGATCGGCTATCTCGGTCAGGCCGATGTCATCGTGCCGGTGAGTTTGGATCTCAACGGCAATGCGATCACGGTGTCGAATGCGGTGTGGGCAGCGATGCAGGAGCACGAACCGCGGCTCAAAGAGCCCGGCCACGCGCACCCGATCAGCGCCGCGTCGTTGAAGCCCGTTGCCGCAGCGCGCGCTGCGAGCGGCAATCCGCTCAAGTTCGGCATGGTCTTTCCGGTGTCCTGCCACAATTACGAATTGCGCTACTGGCTGGCCGCTGGCGGCGTGCATCCCGGATTTTACGCCGGTTTCGATGATCCGGTCGGCATCGCGCAGGCCGACATTCAATTGTCGGTGACGCCACCGCCGCAGATGCCGCAGACCATGGCCCAGGGTACCATCGATGGCTACTGCGTCGGCGAACCGTGGAACCAACAAGCGGTCAAGCTGGGCATTGGCGTGCCGGTCGCCATCGATCACCATATTTGGAAATACAATCCGGAAAAAGTGTTGGGCGTCACGCGCTCCTTCGCGGAGAAACATCCGAACACCGTCATCGCCATGACCAAAGCGATCATCCGGGCCGGCATCTGGCTCGATGCGTCGCTCGAAAACCGCAAGAAAGCCGTCGAAATGCTGGCCAATTCTGCCTATATCGGCGCTGAGCCGGATGTCATGGCGGCCTCCATGCTCGGTACCTTCGAATTCCAAAAGGGCGACGTGCGCGAGGTTCCGGATTTCAATGTCTTTTTTAATCATCACGCCACCTATCCCTTCCGCAGTCACGCAGTGTGGTACCTGACCCAGATGCGACGCTGGGGCCAGATCCCCGATGCCAAGTCGGACGCCTGGTATGTGGAGCAGGCCGAGCGCATCTATCGCCCCGATATTTATCGCGCCGCTTTCGCCGCGCTCGCGGCAGAAGGCCATCTGCCTGAGGGCGCGGCACTGCCCGAAAGCGACTACCCCGTGGTGCCAGGCAACGACTTCATCGACGGCATCCCCTTTGATCCCAAGCAACCCAATGCGTACCTCGCGCAGTTCCCGATCGGCCTTCGCTGAGATTCGGGTTTCGGGTTTCGAGTTTCGGGTCGTCATGCGAACCGTTCCTTGGACTTGAAACCTCACTCAGCAGACGAATCACCCAGACGTGACCTGCGTGGCCATCTCAACGGACCCGAAATCAGAAACGACACAGATGCTGATCAAAATCGCCAACTTCGTGGAAACCATTGGCCTGACCTGGTTTTCGCCACCCTTGAAAATGCTTGCAGGCGAAGACGCCCGCTTTCAAGGGCGGCGTTGGCTACGCATGGTCGGCTTGCCGCTGCTGGCCATCACCATCGCGTTGATCGGCTGGCACGGTTTGTCGCGAGTGGTCAAGATCGGCACCCAGGCCTTACCGGGACCGGTCGAAGTCACTCGGGCAGCCAGCAGCATCTACGCGGACTGGCGTCAGTCGAAGGTGGCCTATGCCGCCTATCAGGCGGATTTCGTCGCAGCCCAGAAGGAATTCCCCGAGATGTCGGCGGCCGAATTACGGGCACTGATGCCGTACACCGCGACCTCCACCTATGTCGATCAGATCTTCGTTTCCCTGGTGACGGTCTTCACCGGTTTTCTCATCGCCTGCGTTATCGCCATACCGCTCGGCATCATGTGTGGCATGAATCAAGCCATCTTCGAAATGGTGAATCCCTTCATCCAAATTTTCAAGCCGGTAAGTCCACTCGCTTGGTTGCCGATCTGCGGCATCATTATCGGTGCGGTGATGGCCAACCCCGAACCTGGTGCCTTTTTCACCAAGAGCTACATCATCTCGGCCCTGGTGGTCACCCTGTGCAGCTTGTGGCCGACGCTGATCAATACCGCGAACGGGGTTGCTAGCGTGGAGAAAGACCACCTCAACGTCGCCCGCGTGTTGAACTTGTCCTGGTGGAGCAAGGTGAGCAAGGTCATCCTGCCTTCGACGATTCCGCACATTTTCGGCGGCATGCGCCTGACCTTGGGTGTCGGTTGGATGGTGCTGATTGCTGCCGAAATGCTGTCGCAGAATCCCGGCCTCGGCAAGTTCGTGTGGGATATGTATCAATCCTCATCCGATTCGACGCTGGCCATGATCATGGTCGCCGTGATCACTGTCGGCTTGATCGGTTTTGGCCTCGACCGCTTCATGATTGCTCTGCAACGCCTGGTCACGCCGTGGAACGCCCTGGGTATTCGATGAACATCAGCCTTTTTGCTGGAGAAGGGGAGGAGGGGGGGGCGAACAGGGCTTTGAGATCATGACGAATTCCGGCGGGAGACGTATGGGACCACACCCCTTTTCGCGTCTCGGTTCGGACCTCTCCTCCTCCCCTTCTCCTGCCCGAATGTCTCGCTTTTTTGTGAACGACCTGGAAACCATCCCATGACCAAGCCAAAATTCCTCGAAATCATCAACGTCAAAAAGCACTTTGACCATCCCTTGAAAGGGCGGTTAGAAGTCCTGGGCGGTGTCGACCTCGAGATGCACAAAGGTCAATTCATCTCCATCATCGGCCACTCCGGCTGCGGCAAGTCGACCTTGCTCAACATGGTGGCGGGTCTGGATCTGCCATCATCTGGCAGCGTCTGTTTTAAAGAACGCGAAATCATGAAGCCCGGCCCGGAGCGCGCGGTGGTGTTCCAGAATCATAGCCTGCTGCCGTGGCGCACGGTAATGGCTAATGTCATGCTTGGCGTCAACAGCGTGTTTCCGAGCATGTCCAAAGCCGAACGTCGCGATAAGGCTGAACATTGGCTGCGCATTGTCGGCCTCAAAGAGCAGATGCACAAATATCCGCACGAAATATCGGGCGGTCAGAAGCAGCGCACCGGTCTGGCCCGCGCTTTGGCCCTTGATCCGGAGCTGATGCTGTTCGATGAACCTTTCGGTGCCCTCGATGAATTGACCCGCAGTCAGCTCCAGGACGAGTCCTTGCGGCTGCACTTCGAAGAGCATCTGTCGCTGTTCATGGTCACGCACAGCATCGACGAAGCGATCTACATGTCGGATGCGGTGGTGATGATGAACAACGGCCCCAGCGCCACCATCGGCAAGATTCTGCCGATCGAGTTCGAGCGACCTCGCTCACGCTTGGAAATCTTCGAGTCCGAACGTTTCGCGCATTATCGCAATGAATGCGTCCGCTTCCTGTTCTCGCGCGCCAATGGCCTGCAGGCCCATGCGGCACCGGAAGCAACGCCAGCCGCAGCGGCGAGTCCCGCCGAAGCCGTCGCCGCGACCTCCTGATCTACGGTCGCTGATCAAACAGTCCCACCAACCGTGGCGTCGCCGCGGTTGCATGCCCTCGTCGTCATCCTTCCTATGGAGCTCCCATGATTCGACTGTCTCTCACCTTGGCCGCGCTCGCGGCCATTCCGCTCACCGCTGCCGAACCGACGCTCAAGGAGGCCCTCACCAGTGGGAAGGTCGCGGTCTTCCTGCGCGCCCGCGCTGAGATCGTTGAGACCGAGAATCTCGATCGCAGTGCGCAGGCCAACACGCTGCGCTTCGCCTTAGGCTACACCACCAAAGCCTGGCATGGTCTGAGCGCCTCGGCGCAATTCGAAGGCATCTACGATCTTGGCGGCAGTGCCTACAACCACCCGTTGGACACTGATCCGACGCGGCCGACGATTCTTGATTTCACCACGTCGAATGAACTTCAGCAGGCCTGGCTGGGTTTTGCGCCCGATTACGGCAAAGGCCTGAGTGCGAAGCTGGGGCGGCAAGAGATCGCCTTCGATAATCAGCGCTGGGTCGGCAATGTCGCGTGGCGTCAGGACTGGCAGAGCTTCGATGCGGCACGCATCGATTTTGCGACCAAGGAAGGCCCGCTGTCCGCGGTCAGTGCCACCTACGCGCACCTCGCCAAAGTGCGTCGCATCTTCCCCGACGATGCGGTGCAGGGCGTCGCCCATACCAACGCCCATCTGCTCAACGTGGCGTGGAAAGCCAGCCCGGCGCTCAATCTGACCGGCTACGCCTACCTGCTCGATTTCGAAAGTGGCGCGATCGGCGCGGGATTGTCATCCAGTACCGTCGGCATCCGTGCCACTGGTGCGTACGCCTTCAGTGATCCGTGGAAGGTGCTCTACACCGCTGAATTCGCCCAGCAGAGCGATTATGCCGACAATCCGAACGACCTGGACCAGACCTACCTCCTGGGCGAAGTCGGCATCGGTTGGAAGAGCCTTGCGCTGAGCATCGGCTATGAAGTTCTCGGCGGTGACAGCACGGAGGCTGGCAATGTGGTGAACACACCGCTCGCCACCGCTCATGCCCACAACGGATGGGCCGACATTTTCGCCGGCGGCACGCCGGCAGGTGGCCTGGAAAATCTATACGTCAAAGCCGGCGGTGCGGTGCCGCAGGTCAAGGGCCTGACCGCCCTGGCTTTTTATCATATCTTTACCGCCAACGACAGCGCCTTCGCGGCGCAGGATTATGGCACTGAACTCGGCTTGCTGGTCGAATACCGCTGCGTCACCTTCGATCCGGCCTTGCTGCTCGGCGTGAAGTATGCGTCGTACAGAGCTGATGATCTCGGTGTGGATACCGAGAAAGTGTGGCTCTATACCCAGTACGCGTTCTGACGACGGTCGCGCTGAGCAAGGTCGGCAGGCGTGTCGACGTCGGCCAAGCTCAGCGCGTCGCTCAGGTCCACGGCGTGCGCGCCAAGGATGGCCACCATCCGCCGCAGTGATCGTTCACCAGCGGTAAACGCGTCCATAATCGCTGCGGTGCAGTCGTGGCCATATATGCCGATGAGCGGATTCAGGTGACCGTCATGCGTGGCGATGACCGCAGGTGCGCGCCGAGTGGTCCAGGCCTGCGTCAATTGCTGGAGATGTTCGCTCCGCACATCGGGGATGTCACAGGGCAACACCAGCACGGGCCCATCATGATGACGAAATGCCGTGAGCAGGCCGCCCATGGGGCCGGCGCCCGGATACTCGTCATCTATAAACCGTACGTCAGGGAAAGGGCACTGCGGTGGCGTCTTGTGGCCAATGACCAGTATCGGCCAAGCAGCAGCGGCATGCATGACCCGAACCAGACAAGGGATGCCATTGATCGGCAGCAGCGCTTTATCGCGGCCCATGCGCCGACTGGAACCGCCAGCGAGAATCGCCACCGCCAGCGTCGTCACGTGGCAACGTGAACCTGGCCGTCGACCACGCGCACCGGATGCACGGGGATACGGGCGCTGGAATCATCCAGGCACTGGCCGGTGATCAGCGAAAACCGCTGCTTATACAACGGCGACGCCAGCATCGGCTCTCCCTTCACATCGCCGACAATGCCCCGGGCCAACACCATCGCCTTGCCAATGGGATCCCAATTGGCGACCGCATGCACGCTGCCATCGCGCAGCTGAACAACGGCCACCTGCTGCCCGCCCACCAGCGCCGCCGTCGGCAGACCTGGAATTAGGTCGGTCAGCGCGCACACAGTCGTCCATGTTGTCGCGACGGGGTCGGATTCACTGAGCGTGGTCATGCGGGTGCTCCGATCAAGGTGGCTTTTTCGTCCCAGGTTGCTGGACGGATTTGAGTGCGTTCTTCGACCATGATGATGGTGGGGTCGCTGGCATCGGGGGCGTTGACGAAAGATCGGAACCGTTTGAGTTTTTCCGGATCGTCGACCGTGGTCTTCCATTCGCACTGATAGGTGTCGATGACGCGGGCCATGTCGGCTTCGAGGTCGTTGACCAAGCCGAGACTGTCGTCGATCAATACCTGGCGCAGGTAGTCGATGCCGCCCTCCAGCTTATTGAACCACGTGGCGGTGCGCTCCAGCCGATCGGCGGTGCGCACATAGAACATTAGGAAGCGATCAATGAAACGGATCGCGGTGTTCGTATCGAGATCGGATGCGAGCAACACCGCATGCTGTGGTTTCATGCCGCCATTGCCGCAGACATAGAGATTCCAGCCCTTGTCGGTGGCGATGATGCCGACGTCCTTGCTCTGCGCTTCGGCGCATTCACGGGCGCAGCCCGATACGGCGAACTTAATTTTATGGGGACTGCGCAGGCCCTTGTAGCGGTTCTCCAGGTCGATGGCGAAGCTGACGCTGTCCTGTACACCATAGCGGCACCAGGTGGAGCCGACGCAGCTTTTGACGGTGCGCAGGGCTTTTCCGTAGGCATGGCCGGATTCGAAGCCGGCGGCGATGAGTTCACGCCAGATCGTCGGCAATTGTTCGAGGCGGGCACCGAACAGGTCGATGCGCTGGCCACCGGTGATCTTGGTGTAGAGCTTGAAGCGGCGCGCCACCTCGCCGATGGCGATCAGTTTGTCTGGCGTGATTTCACCACCGGGAACGCGCGGGACGACGCTGTACGTGCCGTCGCGCTGCATGTTGGCGAGGAAGCGATCGTTGGTGTCTTGCAGCCCCGCGTGCGGGGCGGCCAGGACGTATTCGTTCCAGCATGCGGCCAATATCGAACCGATGGCCGGCTTGCAGATCTCGCAGCCATCCCCGTGTCCGTGTGCTGCGAGAACGGCATCGAACGTGCGATGTCCGTGCGTGCGTACGAGGTGAAACAATTCCTGCCGCGAATGCGGGAAATGTTCGCAGATATGGTTGGTGACGGTGACGCCGGCGGCGGTCAGCTCGGCTTTGAGAATATCTTTGACCAGCGTGACGCAGGAACCGCAGCCGGTTCCGGCCTTGGTGCAGCCTTTAATTTGGCTGACCTCGGTCAATTTCCCTTCCGCAATGGCGGCGCGGATGCTGCCTTTGGTGACATTGTGGCACGAGCAGATGATGGCGCTGTCGGGCAAGCTGGCGACGCCGAGTCCGGCCGGTTTACCGCCGGCGCGCTCGGGGAGGATCAGCTCTTCCGGCTTTGCCGGCAGATCGACCGCATTCAGCATGAACTGGTGCAGGGTGCCGTAGTCCGAGGTATCGCCGAGCAGAATGCCGCCGAGCAGACGCTTGCGATCGGCGGACAGCACCAGCTTTTTGTACACTTCGCGATCGCTGTCGCAGTA
>CAYQAQ010000123.1:0-7724 GCA_964415495.1 uncultured candidatus Brocadiaceae bacterium
CCGACACCGATTCGATGCAGATGGAAACCGCGCTCAATCACGTGCATGCCGCGCGCAAGTTCTTTGGGATCGAAAGTGTGCGCGAATCGATGAAGCTCTTCGCCGACATGATCCACAAGGGTGGCGGCTATGACGCCAAAGAGCTCAAAGAGCTCTACAAGTGGGTGACCGAGGTACAGTGGAAGGGCAAGATCTATCCCGACGTCGAATCCATCTGCGCCCAGAAATCTCCGATTTACACCGATCCGTCCAAGGTGAAGCCGAAGCCGCTGACCGCCACGCATAAAGCGAAGCTGGAAGAAGAGCTCAAGCTTTACCTGATTCTGCGCAACTACATGAAGGACCTCAACTGCATCGGCGGCGGGTGGACCTCGCAGCTGGCCTGGGGCAGCGATCTCAAGGGCACCCCGATGGCGTGCGCCGATATCGCCGAAGCGCTGTTCAACTCGACCTTCGATCACCAGGGCAAGAAGAGCGCCATTCCCTTTGCGACGGAAAACGACGTCCAGGGCTTGATCACCATGATCACCTACGACGCCCTCACCGGTGGCGAACCAGTGCTGTTCGCGGATTACCGCAAGGTCTACGAACCCTGGGAAATCCAGAAGAAGGCCGATGAACTCGGCATCAAACTCGACCCCAACGCGGCCTACATGCTGCGCGGTACCATCGACATGGACAACTCCGGTTCGGGCTCGCTCGACTGGTGCACGGATTCGATCCTGTTCGAAGTCTACCAGCACTACTTCCCTGGCGGCGGTTTCTCGACGGGTTATATCTCGCCCGGCGGCATCCAATGCCAGGCGGGCCGCTTGGCCTACAGCGACCTCACCGGCCTCTACACCATGATTCAAGGTGAAGCCGAATCGGTCGAGCTGCCGATGCCGATCGCCGAGTCGTTCGCGCACGCATCATCCTATTCGTGGCCCCACACTTGGATTACTTTTAAGGAAGTCCCGGCGTCGATCACGAAATACGGCTGCCCCGCCAACCACATGCACATGGTGCGTAATCTGCCGACGCGCCGTTGGCAGTATTTCAGCGACTACACCAACGTGCTCAATTTCCGTTGGGAAGGCACGCCCGAGTTCACCGAAGGCAAGGACCGCATGGCGCCGATGTTGTACCGCATCAGCGGCGGCGAGACGATTGCCAAGATGAAGGTGGTTGGCCGACTGTAAACCTGCGGCTCGATTCCGTATTCACAGGAGACCCTGAGACGCGGAGACGAGGCAGAGCAGTTGTGTATGTGAGCACGTTCGCCTGAGCTCCACTTTTGGTGGAGCTCAGGTCGTTTTGGGGTCTGGGTATCAACGCCCATAGGGTGCGAGGAGCTATCCACCCCAAGCATTCGCACGGTGATGCGGGGCGATTCGACGAGAGACGAGGGACGACGAGCGAGAGACGAGCGACGTTCCCACGAGAAGCCCCTGAAACCCAACCAGCCGTTTTTCGGAGCTCGGCAGTCGTTAAGCCCGCATGGCTCACTCGTCCAGCCAGCCTTGACCCCCGCCCCCCCGGTCCACGATATTAGCCCCCATGACCGGATTGTCCGCCCGTGCGTGATCTCTTGGAAGCTATTCGCGACGATTTCGACGCGGAGACGGTCACGCGTGGCGTGGGGTATTACCGTCAGGGACGGGTCGGGCGTTATCGGCTGGAGGGTGGCATGCTCCATGCCACCGTGCGCGGTGAACGGACCTATTCCGTCGAGATCAACCTGATGGGGCTGCGCCTGGGGCCGGGGCACATCCATCTGGATCTGATCGAAAGCGACTGCAGTTGCCCGGTGGGCATTCAATGCAAGCACGGCGTCGCCGCCTTGTTGGCGTGGGCGGCGGGGCTGGGACTGACCGTCGATAGTCTGCATGGACGCAGCCCCATCGTGTTGCCGCAACGCGCGACCGCCGCGCGACCGCCGCCGCCGCAGCGTTTCGATGTCGGTCCGGTGACGGATAAGCCGTGGACGGGAACTGGGGGTGTGGCGAGTTGGTGGCTGAATCGGCTGCGTGAGCCGCGGAAAGCACCCGTTAGCAATGAAAACGCGCTGGTCTACGTCCTTAAGCAGGATGCGAATACGCAAGCGGTGACTTTGGAATTGATCGCTTCGCGCGTGCTCAAGTCCGGTCGGCTGGGCATTCTCAAGCGCTATCGCGATCCGCATCAGATCTTGGAGCGCACGCCGGATTTCATCACCAGCGATGACCGATCGGTGTTGGCAGAACTCGCGCTGCCGACGGATCCGGTCGATGGTCGGCTGTGGAGTTCGCACACGGTGATCGAGTCGGGCCTGATGGTCGATCGCGTGGTGGCCTCTGGCCGCGCGGCGTGGGGGGCCATCGATGGTCCGCGGCTCACCCCAGGGCCCGAACGCTGGTTGACCTGGACCTGGGTTCAGGACGGCAAACAAGGACTGCAGCGTCTGCTGCTGACCGATGCGAAGGGCACGGCCGTGTCCGTATTGCCGACGTCACCGCTGCGCTATTGCGATGGCACCATCGTCGGCCCCGTCGTGGTCGACGGCTGCGACGAGACGACCGCAGCCTTGGTCTATCGCATGCCGTGGCTGCATCCGGTCGAAGCCGGCTTGGCTGCTCCGCATCTCGCTGCCCGTGGGATCACGATTCCACCGCCGCAAGCACTCGAGGCGACGATGCCGATCTGCGAGCTGCACATTCGCGATGGCGCGGTGCGTTGGCAGCATAAAGAAGGCTTTGCCCAACGCGGATCGCCCTTGGCGGTCGTGGTGTTTCGCTATGGAAAGGTGGCGGTGGGAGAAAACGGCCCCGCCATCGTCGAACACGGCGGCAAGCCGATCCTGCGCCATGAACAGCATGAGCAGGACCGGCGGAGTTGGATCGTCTGGGTTTACGTCGTTGGCTGACCGATCAGCGCTCCTTCCGCACCATCAGTTTGGTCACTGATTTGATGGTCCGGGTGCCTGAGCACGTGGATACAGTGCCAGCCGAACAGGACATATCGATCTCGTCAGCGACGCTGGTTGCACTGAAGGCCAGCGGGTGGCACATCGTCGGCACCAGCGTTCCCGAGGTGCGCATTCTCGCTCTGGAAAAGATCGCCGTGCAGGTCGAAGAAGGTGGCGATGGCGATTGGTTTGAGCTGCACGCCGGCATGGAGGTCGATGGCGAGCGCGTTGATCTCGTGCCGCTGTTGACACCCTTGCTCAAGGGTGGCAAAGCGGCGTGGGAGCGCATTCCGCGCGCGGCGGACGATCCACCTGCTGTGCTGGTCACGGTTGGCAATGATCGCGTGCTGCGTGTCGGGCTGGACCTGTTGGCAACCCTGCATGATCAATTGATTGAAATGTTTGATCGTCCACCTGGACCAGGTGGGGGGTGGACCATCGACGCCGCACGAGCTGATCTCGTCGATGCGATTGAGCATCTCTCGCCGCGCTGGATCGGTGGCGAACGCCTACGCGCTTTGGCGGATCGTTTGCGCTCCTGTTTGGCCCCGCCGTTGTTGGATCCACCAGCACCATTGCAGGCAGAATTGCGCACCTATCAACGCGAAGGATTTTCGTGGCTGCGCCAACTGTTTGATTTGGGATTGGGCGGGATTCTCGCTGATGACATGGGCTTAGGCAAAACCGTACAGGCGATTGCGCACCTGCTGGCGGGGCGTCCTGGTGCCGAGGCCAGCGACTTGGTGGTGTGTCCCGCGAGTATGGTCGGGGTGTGGCGTCAGGAGTTGGCGCGCTTTGCGCCGTCGCTGCGCGTGGTGGTGGTCCATGGTGCCGGACGGCAGGCCGTGACCGCAGTGGAGGGGGACGTGATCATCACCAGCCACGCGACGTTGGCGCGCGACGCGAAGGCCTTCGCCAGCCGCCCATGGCAAGTGGTGATCTGTGACGAAGCGCAGGCACTCAAAAATCGCAGCACCAAATTGGCCAGCGCCATCCGCACCTTGGACGCGCGGCAGCGCTTGTGTCTCACCGGTACGCCGGTCGAAAATCATCTCGGCGAATTGCATGCCCTGTTGTCCTGGGCCGTACCGGGCGTCCTCGGTAGCGAAGCGGCGTTTACGCGCACCTTTCGCGATCCGATCGAGCAAGGTAGCGATCTGAGTCGCGCGACCCTGCTGCGTCGGCGCATTGCCCCCTTTCTGCTACGGCGCACCAAGCAGGCCGTGGCTAGCGAATTGCCACCACGCACCGACATTGATATTCCGGTGACGCTTGGGCGCACACAGCGCCAATTGTACGAAACGATCCGCCTGACCATGGATGAGCGCGTGCGCGCCGCCGTAGCTGACCGTGGGTTAGCGCGCAGTGGCATGGAAGTTATCGAGGCTCTGCTGCGACTACGTCAAGTGTGCTGCGATCCGCGCCTGATTCCCACCGATCTGGCCAAGCGCTGCGAGGACTCGGCGAAACTCGACGCTTTGCGCGAGTTGTTGACCACGTTGATTGAAGAGGGCCGCCCGACGTTGGTGTTTTCGCAGTTCACCAGCCTGCTCGATCTGGTGGAGAGCGAGGTGCTGCGCGATCTGAACGTGCCGTGGCTGCGTCTCGATGGCCAGACCCGCGACCGCACCGATTTGGTCAATCGCTTTCAGGCCGGGGAAGCCAGCGTCTTTCTGCTCAGTCTCAAAGCTGGTGGCACTGGCTTAACGTTGACGCGCGCTGACTCGGTGGTCTTGCTCGATCCGTGGTGGAACCCCGCGGTCGAACGTCAGGCCGCCGACCGCGCGCATCGCATTGGCCAATTGCGGGCGGTGACTGTGTATCGTCTGGTCGCCATCGGCACGGTGGAAGAACGCATCCGTGTCCTGCAAGAACGCAAAGCGGCATTGGCCGATGCGCTGGTCGGCGAAGATGGTCAAGCGCTGGGCCGTTTGAGCGTTGAGGATATTGAAGCACTGTTGGCACCCTTGGAGGAAGGCGAGTAATCCATCTCGTGGTCTTCTTGGACTGGCGGTGTCCTGCGGACGGCTGCAGGAGGGGAGACCCGAAGAGAGGGGGATCAGATTTTCTGTCAGCGGCTGGATTCACCCGGTGCCTGCAATTGGAAATGGTGGGTTGGGGTGATAAGGCGAGCTTGTTCAAACGCTTCCGATCTCTTTGTGGCAGACCCGATGCCTGCGTTTCTTCTCCATTGGCTGTCATCCGTGAATGCGGTGGCGAGAATCAGGGCGCGAGTGCGAAGTCGTCGAACCCGCTCTGGGCGGTGTTGCCCTCCGCGTCGGTGACCCGCAGCCAGACACGCTGATGGCTGAGGTCTTCCGGCAGAGTGAGGGTCCAGGTCCAGTGCAGGTGGTCCTCGCTGGGACTGCCGGCCAGCCAGGTGGCGGGTGGCTCGCTGCCCAGGGCAGCCTCGAGCAGGGTGGGGGCGGCTTGGCCATTCTCCGGTGTCAGGTCGAGGGTGATGCTGCGCTGGGTTGCAGGGAGCAGATCACCATCGCAGTCGACCAGGAGCAGATAGCCCGGTACGGCGCGGCTGCCGAGCGCAGCGGGGGAAGGAGTCTGGTCGAGCGTCCCGTCGCTGCCTCCGCCGCCGCAGGCGGCGAGCGGCAGCAGGATGAGAGTGAACATCAGGATGGTGCAGCTGCGCATGGGAATGGTCCTAGTTGCTGCTGACCGGCACCAGTTCGAAGTGGGTGAAGGTGGCGGTCGCCAGCGTGCCGATTGTTGTGACTGGTGACCGCGAGGCCGAGCAGGGCATTTGCAGGGATGCTCACGCTGCGGGATCCGATGGTGAGCCAGGTGAGGCCATCAGCGGACTGCGGGCGGTCACCGTGTTGCCACGGCGCGTGAGCTTGAGCCAGGTCGGTGCTGTGACCTTGGGTGCGGCGACATGGCTGCTGCTGCCGCCCGTGTTGGCGCGCCATTGCAGGGCGCTGCCCTTGCTGGGGGTGACGAAACAGGAAATGTGGCGGCTGCCGGCGGCCGTGCTCTCCCGCAGCATGAGTCCGGCCTTGGCCCAGGCGTTGGTATGGGTCAGTCCCGTGACGCGGACGACGGCGTCGAAGTCACCGCTGATCGGCGGCCGGGCGAAGCGGAAGGCATCGCTGCTGTTCCAGATGTCGGCCTCGGCACCGCGCAGGGTCCAGGTGCTGCCGTCGAAGTCCGTGCTGCCGGCTGGAGTCGCTGAGCCGATGACCTGCGTGCTCCAGTCCCCCGGCAGGGTGACGCTGAGCGTCGCGCGCCTGGACGCGACGCTGCCGGCGCTGTTGCTGACGACGACGCGAGAGGTCGCGCCGTGATCGGCCATCGTCGTGCCGGGTGTGGTGTAGCTGGCACGACGATGGCGCCGCTGATGATTGCGCCGTTCTTTGGCCATCGATAGCTGGGTGCAGGCGTGCCGCTGGCCGTGACGCTGAAGGTTGCCGTCTGTCCGACGCTGACGCTGCGGTTCTACGGTTGGGCGCTGATCGTCGGTTCGACGGCATCGCTGGACGCGAAGGGAGGGGCGAGCGGCTGAAGAGGGATTCCACCGCCACCGATCGAATTCGGTCCGTTGTTGGTCACGATATGGAACTGGGCCATGATCTTCAGCATGTCCCGGTGCCAGGGGTTGCTGCTCGGATTTTTTGTTGTGACCATCCGATAGCCCCAATCGAGGAGGAACTGATCGGCCACATTCCCTTCGGGACCATCCTCCACGGCGATCATGCAACGGGCCCAGGGGACTTCTTCACTCTGGTAGGCTCCGTAATTCTGCATGGTCCACGCAATCTTTCGTCCGGGCTCCGTTTCCAGTCCGAGGGAATCAATGTCGATCCAGGGAGGGATGGCCCGCAGCACTCCTATTTTGGCCTCCGGATCAGTTCCCCCATAACTGGTCGCCGCGCGGCTGTCGTGCTTTGGGGCCGGCCAACGATAACCGACTTTCGTCTGGTGATCGTAGTACAAATAATGCGCACCCGGCAATGCGATCTTCAGGGCATGCCTGATGGGCGGCGAGCCCGGGGCCAGTTCGCCGACCCGGATGGCTCCGCCCAGTGAACTCAGGCCCGATCCGCCGTGCATGCCAAGGATGCCCTGGCTGAATATATCGACGTCGGCCGACCGCAGCAATCTGGAGGGGTCCACCTTTCTGACGCCGCTGGTCGCATATCCACCAGGGCCAGAGACCTGGAAGGGCTGCGTCTGGACTATGGTCCGGCCATCGGATTGCAGGATGGCGCTGGGATTGTTGGGACGCGTGCCGTACCCCTCGGAGGTGTGATATCCTCTCGGAATGGGCAGACGAAGATGGACGATTCCATCATGGATGAGCAGGCGACTGGAGGTGGTGACATCTGCGGCCCACAATTGATTGGTGCCATACACATCCATCAGGGGGGCATTGGGAGCCATGATGATGATATCGAGATCGACCATGATCGCCGCGATGTGGGCGGGATCGACCGGCTGGGCCTTGTACTGAGCCCCGCTGCCGATCGGCATGTTCCAGATTGAATCCTGGGAAAAGGGCCATTTGAGCGGATCACGGGTCATAGGGAAGTCCTGCGCGGACACGGCTGATGCACCCATGAGGGCGGTGGTGATCAAGAAAGTGGATATTGAGAGACGAAACATGGTCTATTCCTGGTGAGGCGGGGTGTCTGAAATGGTTGGTGTGGAGCGATTATGGCGCGGGGCTTGCATGCACGGCGGCGATGTTGTCGGCGCCGAGTGCGGTCGCCACCAGAATGACGTTGCGAACGTGCTCGTCAGCCATGCATCGGTCCCTTCGCCCACGGCGATCAGGCCCGCCGCG
>CAYQAQ010000124.1:0-7693 GCA_964415495.1 uncultured candidatus Brocadiaceae bacterium
AACGATTGCGTGACCAAGTCGAAGTTCGACAACCTCTACGGTTGCCGCGAATCGCTGGTCGACGGCATCAAGCGTGCCACCGATGTGATGATTTCCGGCAAAAAGGCCGTGGTTGCTGGCTACGGTGACGTCGGCAAGGGCTGCGCCCAGGCGCTCGCCGCGCAGGGTGCGATCGTTAGCGTCACCGAAGTTGATCCCATCTGCGCCCTGCAGGCGTGCATGGAAGGCTTCGCGGTCGTGACCATGGATGACGCCGCCAAGTGGGGCGACATCTTCGTCACCACCACCGGTAATGTCGACGTCATCACGCGCCAGCACATGGACGCGATGAAGCACAATGCCATCGTCTGCAACATCGGCCACTTCGATTCTGAGATCCAGGTCGCGGCGCTTGAAGACCTGGAATGGGATGAAATCAAACCGCAGGTCGATCACGTGATCTGGCCGAGCAAGGGCGGCAAGCCGGGCAAGCGCATCATCCTGCTCGCTAAAGGTCGTCTGGTGAATCTCGGCTGCGCTACTGGCCATCCGAGCTTCGTGATGTCGAACA
The DNA here is from genome assembly GCA_964415495.1 of uncultured candidatus Brocadiaceae bacterium. GTDB lineage: Bacteria > Planctomycetota > UBA11346 > UBA11346 > UBA11346 > CAYQAQ01. The sequence goes on from CAYQAQ010000124.1 coordinate 551, forward strand.
GCTTCTGTAACCAGACGCTGGCCCAGATCGAGCTGTGGAAGAACGGCAAGACCCTGGCCAAGGACACCGTGCACTTGCTGCCTAAGCATCTCGACGAAGAGGTCGCTCGTCTGCACCTCGCCCAGCTCGGCGCCAAACTGACCAAGCTTTCACCCAAGCAGGCCGCCTACATCGGCGTGCCGGTGAAGGGTCCGTTTAAGGGCGATACGTATCGGTATTAATCCTAGGTCCTAGGTCCTGGGTCCTAGGTGGAAGGCAGTCCGTCATTCAGGGTCATGCCTATCTGACGGCTGCGCCCCTATTGGTGTCTAATGCAGAACCCAGGAATTTGGTCCTGGGTTCTGGTCTTTCATTCACGTTGTTGGCACGTTGTGAGTCGACCGTGAAAAAGCCACATTCGCTCGGCCGCCCAGGCCCTCACGGGGCCGAAATTCTGCTCATAATTGCTGACGTTGCGGTGCATAGCAGGCGCACCCGGCGTCCGGCTGGGGTATGCTTGTCGGTGCGTTTGTATTCCACCGGCGTCACCAATTCGCTGCCATCAGCCTTCAGGCTGGCAGCGATTTCAGTCCCCTTGAAGCCAATCCCCGACCACGGTCGTTGGATCCTTTCCGGTCATCCACCGCATCTGCTCCGTGAGCTCGCCGAAGGTATGGCCATCGTAGATATTTTTCGCATGGTTCATCGCAGTCAGGATCACGCCACTCTGCGCGTCGATCGCGATGCTGACCTTCGTGCCGAACTCGAAGAGTTTGTGATCCTTGCCCTTGGCGATGCAGTACGCCTCCGGTTCATGCAGCGAATAGACGCGGTCCGGGCCGCCAATGCCTTGGGTGAGAATGCGATCCATGACTACGAAGATCCGCTGGTAGCGAGGCAGGCGATCTTCGGCGATTTTCCGTCCAAAATCACGACGCAGCGCCAGCAATGGTTTTCAATCGTTTGGTCGTTTTGCGCGCCTTCGCCTTGGCCTTGGGGAGGTTCGCTGTGCGCAGAGACAGGACCAATCGGTGCAGCGCCCGACGATTGGTCCGTCGCAGGCGCACGCCTTCGGCAGCTGCGAAGGCCAGAATGCGCTCGGCGACGCGCCGGTAGAGCTTGTGTTCGCAAGGCGTGGTGATGCTCTTCTCCTGCACCGTCGAACCCACGATCACGACGTCCGTCTGCAAGCGGTGCTTCGCACCCGGGCGCGCGGAGCACGCCTGATGCGCCTGGATCGTCCAGGCCAGGATCTTCTCGCAGCCTTCCGGACTGATCCGCTTGCGGAATTTCACCAACTCGCTCGGAACGCACAGCACCTTCCACTGAAAGCGCTCCATCCCACTGAAGTGCTGCCAGTACGGGTTCTGGGTCCACTCCTCGACCAAGCGCTCATCGCTCAAGCTGAACATCCGCTGCTGCAGCAGCATCGACGCCATCACCCGGATCGGGATCGACGGGCGACCCGTCGTTGCGTAGCAATCAGCCAAATCGGCTTCCAACGCATCCCACGGCAGCTGCTTCGCCAAGCGAACCAGCTTGTGGTTCGGGTCCAGCATTAGCGACAAGTCCGGGGCCAACAACGACTGCTGCGAATTAGGCTTCAGGCGGCCAAGCATAACTCCCTCGTATCGACCAGGTTTCCTGGGGGGTTCAGCCTTTTCTGCGCATCCAGAGAATGGTCGAACTCATATACCTGTGCATTGAAAAAATAATCTTAGTTTTACTACTATGTCGGTCGCGTCTTACTTGTAGTTGCGCATCAGCTTGAGGCTAAAAAGCGTGCCGAAGTTGAGTTCATGGCAACGTTCATTGCGTCAAAAAACGTTCGCGTTGCGCTAACGTTGGCAGTCGGCAGGTCGATAGGGTTCCGAACAGGGCATAGCGCCGCTTCGCCACCCAAGCATAAAAATAATCGCGTACTGGGCGTGGCAAGATGCGACTTATCGTGGCTAAGCGCCACAGGCCGCCGAGTTCTTGGCATATGGCTAAGACAGCATCACTGCGAACGAGAGATTTTCCGTCGCGAACCACGATAATTGAATCAGGCAGCTTGCGATTTTCGACGGGCCCCAGTAGGCGGTCGGCGGCAGGGGACTGCAAAGCGGCAAAATGGAGGCAGCCCGTTTGGTCGACGTTGAGTGCCCAACCCACGGTGGCATCGCACAATCCACATAAGCCATCGTAGAGCACCGTGATGCGGCCAGGCTTTGCAGTTTGCGACCAGATCTTTTGCAGCACGAGGTCGAGTGCACGAATAGCGGCGGGCCAATCAACTAAAAGCAGGCAAAGTAATTGCCAATCGAAGAAACTGTGCGACATAAGTTGCCCTATCGTCGCGTGGAAAATCACGGCCGGCAGCAGGAACCAATTGCGCAGACGCGGAACCAACATCAGCCAAGCGCTGAGTTCAAAGCCAAGTGCACCAAGTGACACCAACATGGGCAACGGAGGATGGGCAGCGATCCAGCGTGCAATGGCTGAGGCATGCGAAAAATAGGCGTGATCCTGCAGGCCAACGCCATCGCGCCAAGCGGTGGCAGCATCGGCTCCGTGGCCGGCCAGCATGGGCACCCAGTCTTTGGTTGCTTGGCCAGATAAATACCAGGCCAAAGTGCTGCCATCGGCCCAGGCTAGGCCGCCCCAGCGCAATTTAGCAATGCCCGATAGCAAATAAACCGCCGACAATAAGACCAATAATAACTGCATGCCCCAGCGGTTTCCCGCCGGGCCCCGCAGTGCAGGTAATAGCGGTCCACGCGTGCGCCGCCATGCCCACAAGGCGTCTAATGACCAGGCTGTGGTGCCGGGTGCGACAATTAACACCAATAATACATGAAAGGTGAGCACGGTGGCATGATCAACCACACCGAAGCTACTGAGCCCTCCAGCGAGATAACCGAAGCAGCCCACAAACACGATTAAGCTCAGTCGCGTGGCAAGGCCGAGGCACGCCGTGGCTCCACTCATTAGCGACAGGCAAGCTATTGCGGTTGTCCATGTTGGGTCTGGCGGCCACGGCAGGCCAAATAAAGCGTGAAACCCCGTCGGGTTAGTTAACGACTCCGGTCGCACGGCAAATACGGGCAACAGCCGTGCTGCCGGGAGCACCTGCAGCAACAGCGCGTTAAGCACCATACCCAGGCGGACAATCCCGAGCACGTGGATGGGCCCGTCAGTGAACCAAAAGCGAAGCCAGGCGCGGATCATTGGGAAATATGCCTAAAGAGGCCACTGGCCGTGGTGTAGATACCGATGGTTCGGCGCGAGGTCTCAGCTCCAGTCGGGTCGATGCTCGCTAAATCTATACGCAATTCTGCCCAGTCATCTGCCCCGGGCATACGTCGCTGTTGGAGGTGGGCGCATACCCCGGCAAACCAGTTTTCCATCCGAAGAATGAATGCGGCCGGCGTGTCGTCTGGGAAGGCACCCTGTGGCAAGTGCGCGTCCGTGCTGCCGTAAACATGGACAAAAAATTGGCGCCACAATTGGGCCGGGGGCAGGCCATAACGCTCAGGCTCAATGGTCGCAAATTCGCCCTCGCTCGGTCTGGCCAAAAGACTGAAACGCCAACGGGTTTCTCCGGGCTGGCGATACCGGGCAAACATGGCACACGCCGACCACGGCCAGCGCTCAATCCCGGCCATGCCAGCGATCAGCAGGGGGGTTAGGATCAGAGCGATCCACAGATGGGGCAACAGGTAGCGACGCCAAGACGCTGGTGGGGTGCTCACGTCACTAATGATTAGGTAAAAAACGCTGGGGCAAGGGACCGGATTGGGAAATATACGACGGCCAACATCGTTTGCCCTTCGTGATTCAAAAGAAGCCAGCTCCAATATAATTATTTGTGCCTTCATCATCTCGAACTGACCAACGATGACAGCGCTCGACTTGGCCCGGGATTTCCGGATACACCCATTACTGTGTTGTGTCACCTGAGCGTGGCGCAGTAGTAATGCCCGCACCAGTCGGACTAATAAGCGCCCGGATTTCAGCGTAGGATAAGCGGGCGAATTCATCGGGGCGGATCGCTTTATCATCGACATAAAACCCGTCGGCGCCGCACCACGGTTTACCCATGATGATTTCATCGTACGGCACATTGTGCATTTTCAGCCACGTGATGAGTACCGGTAGGGTATGTACGTTGATTTTTCCAATATTTCCAGCATGGGTGCGCATGTTCCGCGCTGAATGTAGGACAATTTCAAAGCCATCGTCTTGGTAGCGACGTAACGTATTGATCACCGCAATATTGGGACGCGCGTTGGCGTAATCACCAGCGGTGGTGAAGCAGAGGGTGTCATCAATATCCATGACCAAGCGTTTTGATTTCATGGCTGTTTGACTTACGTCGTATCCTTAGTTTGGAAAACAAAAGGTTGGGAAACAAGTGCTGGGGGAACAAGCACGTGGCAGATCTGTGACCTGTAACACATCTACTGGCACGGGTCATAGATTAGTATTTCCGTGCCTTTAGCCGACCCCACGGGCCTGCTGACCTTGCGATTGGAAGTCGACGTAGGCCGCAGCTATACCCGCATGTAAGCTGATGTTCGCACGCCAGTCCAGGGAGTGGATGCGCGTGCAATCCAATAATTTACGTGGCGTGCCATCTGGCTTTTCGGCGTCCCAGGTGATGTCGCCCTGGTGTCCGACTGCGGCCTGCACGGTGCGAGCCAAATCAGCGATCGTTAATTCCTCACCTGAACCGACATTAATCAGGTCGCCTGAAAATTGTCCGGGTTTCGCAGCGGTCATGATGCGTAGACAGGCGGCAGCAAGATCATCGACATGGAGAAGTTCACGGCGCGGGGTGCCTGATCCCCACAGCACCACTGGAGCATGGTTAGCTAGCTTGGCCGTGTGAAATTTACGGATCATCGCGGGCAGGACGTGCGATCCATTGAGATCATAATTATCGCCAGGACCGTACAAATTGGTCGGCATTGCTGACAACCATTTGGTGCCGTATTGGCGATTAAAGCTTTCGATCAATTTCAGGCCGGCAATTTTAGCAACGGCATAGGGTTCATTGGTTGGCTCCAGGGGGCCGCTCAACAAGTGTTCCTCGCGCATCGGCTGTGGGCACATGCGCGGATAAATGCAGCTAGAACCGAGGAAAAGCAGTTGCGACACTTCCGCTCGGCGGGCACCTTCTAAAACGTTTGCGGCAATGATGAGGTTGTCGTAGATGAATTCACCCCGCCGGGTGTCATTCGCGTGAATGCCACCAACCGTTGCTGCGCAGAGGTAAATTTCGTCTGGACGTTCCTTGGCAAGGAATGCAAAAACGGCTGCTTGATCACGCAAATCAAGCTCACTGCGGGTGCGCAAGATTAACTCGCAATCTCCACGCGCAGTAAGGGCCCTGACCAGAGCAGCACCGACCATGCCGCGATGACCCGCAATATAAATACGTCGTTTCATAATTTATTCCCTAAAGCTCTTCACGGCGAAGCCGTGGTCGCGGGACAGGGCATCCTGACGGGCAAGATCGAGATCGGCTTGCACCATTTCCTTGGCTAATTCGGCCACGCCAATTTCTGGCTCCCAGCCGAGCACCTTGCGAGCTTTGGTGGGATCACCGAGCAGGGTTTCCACTTCAGTAGGACGGAAATAACGTGGATCAATGCCGACTAATGTGCGACCGGAGGCTTTATCTATCCCGCGTTCATCAACGCCGGTGCCTTCCCAGCGCAGGGAGAAACCTGCTTCTGCGGCTGCCAGTTCAACAAATTCGCGCACGCTGATTTGTTTGCCGGTGGCGATGACAAAATCATCAGGCTTGTCCTGCTGCAGCATCATCCACTGCATGCGCACGTAATCGCGGGCATGGCCCCAATCTCGTTTTGCATCAATATTTCCGAGCCATAGGCATTCTTCCAAGCCAACCTGGATGCGGGCCAAGCAGCGGGTAATTTTGCGGGTAACAAACGTCTCACCGCGACGAGGCGATTCATGATTAAATAGAATGCCATTGCAGGCGTACATGCCATAAGCTTCGCGATAGTTAACCACGATCCAATACGCATACATTTTGGCAACCGCATACGGTGAACGCGGATAAAAGGGCGTTTTCTCGGTTTGCGGGATTTCTTGGACTTTACCGTACAATTCTGAGGTCGACGCCTGATAAAAACGAGTTTTTTTAGTCAAGCCAAGTAAGCGAATGGCTTCAAGCAGGCGCAGCGTGCCAGTGCCATCAATGTCAGCAGTGTATTCAGGCGACTCAAACGATACGGCGACATGGCTCATTGCCCCAAGATTGTATACTTCGTCAGGTTGAACTTCCTGTAAGATTCGGACCAAATTGGTAGAATCTGCAAGATCGCCATAGTGCAGCACCAACCGTCGTCCCGCATCTTGAGGGCCCTGATAGAGATGATCGATGCGGTCGGTATTGAAGGACGAGGCGCGGCGCTTGATGCCGTGCACCTCGTAGCCCTTTTCAAGTAGCAATTCGGTCAAGTAAGAGCCGTCTTGTCCGGTTATACCAGTGATCAATGCGCGTTTCATAGAATGGTCCAGGCAGGGGTATAAGGAGCGATGAGGGAATGTAGAGCAAATGAAGGCTGAGTTTGATCACGTGGGTTGGCGACGATTAAACATCCGGCGATGCACGGGAATATCTTAGAAATCAATAGATACCAGTCCCTACTCAGGAAGGGCCTCGGGTCGGACGAATTGACGTCTGTTTCTGGAACCGGATAGAAAAGACGGCTTGTCATGGCGGGCATAGTCAGCGATGCCGCTCGAAGACAAGCATCTTTCGGTCAGGAGCGCCGCCGATGCATGCAGAGAGACCAATTGGGGATTTGTGATTCGCTGACACCCTGGGAAATGGCGACGTGGATTGCCAAGTGAGTCGTATGTAGAATGGAACAACACACTGGAAGCGCGTATGTGGGCTGAAATGCTGAATGTGTTTAATGGTACTGCTTATATGGCACACACGTCGCCAGCGCGGAAGGTTGACAATTTCAGGGTCCCCTCAACATGCCACGGCAGACCCGGACCGCGCAATGACAATTCAACCACCGCGGTGAGACTGTCAATGATCTGAGAATGTAAACGACGTTTTCTCATTAAGCAGGGCAAGACCGTAAGGGACTGGAAGGAAATAGTCTTTACAATTACTTGACGGCCATCATGCTCCCC
>CAYQAQ010000125.1:0-7634 GCA_964415495.1 uncultured candidatus Brocadiaceae bacterium
AGGTACACGCGGCGGTTCTGCGCCGCGATCAGATCCTTATCGCGCGGATCGCCCTGCTGCATGCGCTCGACCACGCAGGTATTGCACCAGCACGTGCGCGGGCTGACGATGTCGAGGAAGATGCCGTCCGCGTCATACTTCGCGCACACCTCTTCGATCTGCGCCAGCAACTGATCGAGATAGCCGGTGTTCAGGCACATTTCATGGTAGCCCGCATTGTCGTTGGTGCGCGCCCACGGCACTTCGCCACTGACCGTCCGCCGCGCCCATTCGGGATGCCGCCAGTAGCTCTGCTCATCGAGCCCGGCGCTGATGTAGACCGGGGCCTTGACGTCGATGGCGTGACAAGCGTCGAGTTGGGCCTGCAAGAGGTCGAAGCTCAAGTGCGGATGCTGCCGGCCCGCGGTGGTCGGATGGTAGCTCCAGCCGTGGTGACACTTGCTGAAGATGGTGATCGAGTCGACGTGACCTTTGCGCAGCATGTCCTGGAACTGCTTGGCGTCGAAGGCCGCCCCGATGCCGGTGATGGCTTCGGAGGTGTGGAAGTCGAGATGGATCTGACGAAAGCGCATGAAGGCTCCTGGTGGGATGTATCTCTTGTAGGGAATGTAGCGGCCAGATGCTATGTCTACCGTGTCCAATGATGTGTCTTATCCCGACACGCCGCCTCTGGCCGAGCACGACCTGCACGACCGCCTGGAGGTCGCCCTGCTGCGCGTCGGCGCGCTCGGCGTGAGCACCCGCGAGCGGTGGCGGCATGACGACCTCGCCGCCCCCTACTGGCGCCTGTACTGCAACGCTGATCCCGGTGCGCGCATTCACCCCCGCCATCGCGGTCCGCTGCCATTAGAAGCCAAGCGACGGTATCTGATCCCACCATGGTCCCACTTCGCCAGTGAAGGCGCCGTCGGCGTGCGCCACATCTACTGCCACTTCGAGGTGCATGGACTCGCAGGCACGCTGCAACGCGAACTGTTCCCGTATCCGCTTGCCTTACGTCGCGACGCGGGGCAAGAAGCCGCTCTTCTCGCCGCCGGTGATCTGCTCGCGCAACGCCGGGCGGTCGGACTTGATCTCGCCTGCGCTTTCAAGGCAGCGGTGTTCACTGCGTTGGGCGATCTGCTCGCCAGCTTGCCGAGCATACAACAGCAACGCATCCTGGTGCAGATACGACGCGACTTGCCGGTACGCGATGCGGTCGAATGGATTGAAAACCATCTCGATGCCGATCTGTCGAATGCCAGCATCGCCGCCCGCCTGCGCACCAACTCAGATCAGGCCATCCGCCTGTTTCGCCGTTGGCTGGGCCAGACTCCCGCGGCGTATGTGCAAGAACGCCGCATCGCGGCGGTGGCGCGGCGGCTGGCGTATACCGATGACAGCATCGATGACATCGCCAGCACCTGCGGCTTTGCAAATCGACATTACCTGACGCGGGTGTTTGCACGGCACATGGGTTTGGCGCCGGCGGCGTATCGCCGGGCTCATGCGGGGTAAGCATCGCCGTTGGATGGTTCAGACTTCCGGACTTCCGGACTCGCAGACCAGGGCAATGATCCCCCATGCTCACCGTTCTCGATGCCTTTACCGCTGACCAAGGTGACCGCTCGCGCTGGGAGCCGTTGCGTGCGCTCGACGCACTGACGGTCTATGATCGTACCCGCGCCGATCAGATCGCAGCGCGCTGCGCCGGCGTCCGTGCCGTGTTCACCAATAAGGTGCCGTTCACCGCAGCCACCCTCGCTGCATTACCGGATCTGCGCTACATCGGCATCATGGCCACCGGCACCAATGTGGTCGACCTCGCGGCGTGTAAGGAACACGGTATCGTCGTCACCAATGTGCCGGGCTATTCGACCGCCAGCGTAGCCCAATGCGTAATCGCCTTGGTCCTGCATTTCACCAACGATGTGGCGGGCCATGCCCAACGCGTGGGTGCGGGAGCCTGGGCCACCAGCGAGGACTTCTGCTTTTTCACCCGCCCGCTGCATGAACTGGCTGGCAAGCGTGTGTTGATCATCGGCGCCGGAGCCATCGGCCGCTCGGTGGCGCGCTTGGCTGAGGCCTTCGGCATGACGGTGGTGTATGGTCAGGTACCCGGCAGCAGCAGCAGCGAGCGGGTCCCCCTGGACCAAGCATTGCCTGAAGCCGATGTCATTTCCCTGCATTGTCCGCTGACCTCGGCGACCCGGCACATGGTCGGTCGCGACTTCCTCAGCCGCTGCAAGCCCAACGCCATCCTGATCAACACAGGACGCGGACCCCTCATCGATGAGGACGCCCTTGCGCACGCACTCGGCGCTGGGCAGTTGGCTGGGGTTGGCCTCGATGTGTTGTGCGACGAACCACCGGCCGCCAACCATCCGTTGCTGCGCGCAGATGCGCCGTGGCATGACCGTTTAGCGATCACGCCGCACATTGCGTGGGGCACCTGTGAAGCGCGGCAGCGGTTGATCAATGAGGTCACGGCCAATTACGCCGCCTTCCAGCGCGGGGAATTACGCCACCGCGTCGGGTAAACGTGCCGTCCCACGGTCGTCCCATGTCATTGCGCTCAGACAGGTGGCCTTGGTGCCACAAACCAAAGGGATTGCGCCCAAACCCGTCGCTCGTTGACGAGCGACGGCCGCGGAAATGGCTTACAGGAATCTCGAATGCCGGCTCAAGCCGGCGGTATGTGAGGCGGCTGGATGCAACGGTGGCGTCGCTTGTCGTTCGTCGATAGTCCCGCGTCGGTCGTCGAATCGCTCCGCATCACTGTGCGGCGGCGTGGTATGCAGAGACTCACCTCACCATGGGGCTGAAACCTTGTGTGATGGAAGCCGCCAAAACGGAATCTTGAAGCGATACAGCGATCGACGCGGGACTATCGACGAACGACGAGCGACGGCATGAGCGAGGACATCTCACTATTCGGCCCAATAGTGCTATCCTCTCACGGTCAAGAACAGCCCCTTCCAGCGGCGTTGGGGGTAATCAATCAAGGCTCCCGGACTTCCGGACTCCTGGACCTTCTATTCACGCCACCGGATCGATCGCCGCCAAGCGATGCTCAAGCCGCGCAATCACCACCGCCAAGGCCGAGCGCAAACGACGCCCCGCTTCGCTGGCGGCGTGGAAATGTGGACGACCGGAGCAGTGCACGGCCGCCGCTGCTGCCAAGGCGACCCAGGGTTCGCCCTTCGGGGCCTTGGCGGCGATCTCCGCATACGCATTGACAACTTCGGTGGCGATTGCGCCGGGTTGCGCCGCGCCCACCACCAGCATCGCCACCACGGCAGGATCGGCCTGCCAAAAGTCCGCGCGCAAATCGGCAATGGCGCCGACCACCGCCTGGAATTCCGCCACGGCGGCTGCAGGCATTTCTTCACACAAGGCCAACACGCTGGCGGCCGCCTGCACGTCGTTGCCGCTCCACGGATAGATCTCAGTCAGGCCCTCTTCGATCTGCTCGATGGCTTCGGGAATCACGCCACCGGCACCGATCAATGCCGCGCAAATGGCAAGGTCGTCAGCACCGGTGAGCCAACGGTGCGTCGCCTTCATGCCGGTGAATAAGCCCTGCATCGCTTCGATGGTATCCGGCGCGAGTGGCCAGCGCCCCGGCCATTGCCGCAGCACGGCCACGATCGCCGGAGCCCAGCTGCCGGCATCGGGCAGGCCCGCCGCATGCAAACGCACGCGGGCGGTTTCGCATTCATAAGCGAAGCGATGCGGATCGAGTCCCAAGCCCACCACCGTGCCGGCCACCGGCCACTGCGCGGGCGTCGCCAGTTCGGGACTCCAACCGGCGTGATTACGCAGCGTGTAGGCCACGCGATCCATGGCTGCAGCAATGTCTGCAGCCGGTCGATCGTCGGCCAGTGCAACCGCTGCGCCTAAGCGCTGCCAATCAGCCACCGGCTGCCAATGCCCAGCCTTTTTCAGGTCGGTAAGAATCCTGAGATAACGGATCAGGGGCGTGGTCATGGGAGCCTCCAGCAGCAACGGGGTATTATTCAGATTTCATAATCTACTTGTCCTATTTAGGACTGGCAATCACTAACCAGCCAACATCCGACGCCGCGTGCCACGGCGTGGCACACCCATCAAAACCGCTGAAATCACCCGCTAAGCGGGCATACCCAAACCACGACAGGCGGCGTAAGCCGCCTCATCGCAAATGCACACCGCATCGGGATGGGTCCACAGGAGCGAAGCGGGAAACTGGGTCGAGATATCTTTGTCCATCAGGCGACGCATCTGCTCCGCCTTGTGTGCACCTGACACCAGCAACAAGACATAGCGCGACTGCAATAAGTCGCCCATTCCCAAGGTCAGGCCGAATGACGGCGGATGTTCGACGCCGCCGAGCAGATTGTGATGCTGGGTGGTTTCCGACAATTCAGACAGGTAAATCCCACTCGCTAAACTGTCGCCCGGTTCATTCCAGCCAAGATGTCCATTGAGACCCAGGCCGAGCGCGACGAGATCGAGTGGGCCTTCGCGCTGCAGCAGTTTGCGCATCCGAGCGCATTCGACATCGGGATCCTGCACATCGCCGCGGAAGCCGATGATGCGTTCGTCAGCGATCTGGAGTGGTTCCGTTATATGCTTGCGGAAATGGTATTCGCAGCTGACCGGGTCCTGATCGGATACACCCAGCCATTCATTGATCTTGAGTGCCCGCAACTGACTGGCGGTGACGGGTCCTTCCCGCAGGCGCTCCACCAGCAGGTCGTAGGTGCGCATCGGCGTCTCGCCCTGGATGAAACCGACCAGCGCGTGCGGCTTCCAGGCGATCCGCGCCAGCATCAGACTCGAGGCGACCCGGCTGAGGTCCTCATGGTCCTTGGCAACGAGCACGTTCATGGCGATCCCTCCTCACTGCGTCAACGGACTGACGGTCAGTATGCGCCACCCCATTCGCCCTGCCAGTACTGAGCCAACCGCACCGGCAGGGTCAGTCAGTCGCTAATAGCGCAATCCTCGCGATGCGCTGATCAGCACCGGCCACCAACAGCGTGTGATTCCAGACTACTGTACTGGTTGGCATCGCTGGGGCGGACCAGCCCATCACCTCCCGCCACCCGGCCACATCGTCGAAGCGCCACAGGGCGGCGCGGCCTGGATCCGCTTGGTAGCGCACTTGGTGCATATCCCCAGCAATCACCAGATGGTCGATGACGCGTTCACCGGCAGACACCGGTACGGCCGCAAATACGGGCGGCGTTATGCTGGTTGCGACGAATGGGCTCCCGCCGAGCAACAAAAACAAGCGACCGTCGTGTTCAACGGCGCGCGTGATGTACGCCGCCAGCAGGCCTGGCGGCAGCACGCCACCAGGAAAGGCCTCGGCCACCGTCCCCACCGCAATGTTGAACCGCGGCGGAGTCCCGCCCGCATAGCAGAGCAACCACGGGGCCGTCGATGGCTCAGCGACGAGGTCTTCGACACGCAAGGTGCGTAGCGCCGCTGGATCACGGGGCATGTTGGTGATCTTTAAGCCGGCCGACGTCGTGTAGAGGTCGCCAGCAAAGGTGAAGAATTCGTAGCCAAGGCCTGAGTCTCTGCCGGCGTAGAGATCACGCTGATCCAACGAATGCCACGTGCTGCCGTCGTCGCTCGACCAGCGCACCTGTGGCCACGGTGCCAAGGAGTGGCCATGATGGATGAAGAAATGGCCATCATGCCCCGCGATATCGCGATTGTGTGCATCGCCACTGACCCGTTGCACGCGCCACGTTCCACCGGCACGACCACGCACGATCTGCGCCGGACCATTGATCGGATCGTAGTCAAGGAGCACGACCTCATCATCGATGATGCGAATCCAGCGCACGTCCTCACTGGAAAAGGTGAACGGCTGACCATCGGCGCGCAGGGCCACGGCGAAGGCATCGGCAGCGGCATCGTACCAGAGGATCTGTTGCGGCACCTGGGTATTGGAGGTGCCGTGGGCGATGTGCACCACGCCATCGTGGACGACCAACTGATGCACGTTCTTCTTCTGCTGCCAGTGTTGGCCGTAGAAACGTTCCAAGGGTACGTCGAGCCAGCGCGGCTCCACCTCGACCGCCGCGGCAGCAAGAACCCAACACCACACGAGGAAGGTGCGCATTAACGCATGCCACCGCCAGGTCCGCTGAATGCCAGCACCAAATGCTGAAATCAATGCGCGACGCTGGCCAACCGCAGTCGCGGCTGAGCCTGACGATCACCGGCAATGCGTCGGATCAGCCAGGGACCGGTGGCCGCCTGCCAACGTTCGACGCTCATCGCGACATCGCGCACGGTGATGCTCGTCACGGCCTGTTGTCCCGCCGCTTCGGCGACCAGACGGAAGCTGCCTGCAGGCAGATGCGGCAGCAGATCCGCCAGCGCGAGTTCACGGCTGCGTTCGGTGTTAGCCTCGCCGGCATCGAGGGTGAGCAGGTGGCGGGCAATTTCGTGGTCCTCCTCGTCGCGCACGGTCACCACTACCGTGCCGCAATTGACACCGGTCAGCACGAGGCGTTCGACATCGCCGGATAGCCACAGACCGGGAGAGCGATCCGGAATGGTGACGACATGTCGGCTCGCCGCCGGATGGGCGGTGAGCGGGACGTCGCCATCGATGCGGGTGGGATGCCGCGCCGTGATGCGCACCTGGTAGGTTTCTCCCGGGACGAAATCGCCGCGCAAAATCACCCCGGTATCGCTGTCTTCAATGGTGTAGGCGACCTCGGGTTCAACGCTGAGCGAGTCGCGCAGCAGGCTGCGTTCCGCCTCCGCAGCATTGAGCGTCAAGGTGATGGCCGGGGCGCCGCGCGCAGGAGCGGCGGGCTCAGCTGCGAGCACATGCAGCCGGTGACCCAAGCGCACGGCACCGCGCCAGCCGCCATCGAGGCGTTGCGGACTCGACAAGGCCAGTGGACCGGGTTCGGCCGGGCTCAACGCCACCTGGGCTGGGCCGGGCGCGGGCACCACATCCTTGCCGCCGACTTCCACCCGCATCGTCGCACCTTTAGCGGCGCTGACCACGTGGGCCGGATGCGTGACGCCATCATCGTCGATCACGCTGATGCGGTCGCGCAGGCGCTCTGGTTCGATGGCGCTGTCGAAGGCGACTTCCACCGTATGACGACCGTCTTCAGCAAATGCCAACACGCGCGCATCCTGCGCCACCAGCGGCGCGGTGCGCAACGAACAACTGAGATCCTGACCAAGACGCAAGCGATGCGGCGTCTGCACGGCGGTGCTCGGCATCGTGACCAGCACGGTGAAACCGGGCGGGATCTCGACCGCAGGTGCAAACACCAACGTGCGCGGATCGCGCCAGAACCACCGACCGGGGATGTCGGGCACGACGGCCGGCACCATTTCTGGCGTCGTGCCGACGTTTTCGGCGGTCACGACATCCAAATTAAAGCGGAATTCCCACGGGGTGTCGCCGCTCATCACCGCTGGCGCGGAAACCTCGAGCAGATGACGAGGCACCCACACCGCGTAGCTATACACCAACCAGCCAAGCACATTGATCAGTGCCAGGGCTGCGACGGCGAGCCAAAAACGGTGGCGGGAGGGGCGCATAGGAGCGGGAGCGGCGATCGGGGTGCTGGTGGTGGGGGAGGTGGGCGAGGTGGGCGAGGAAGTAGCGGTAGCGAAGGGAAGCG
>CAYQAQ010000126.1:0-7631 GCA_964415495.1 uncultured candidatus Brocadiaceae bacterium
GGCCCGCAGGGTATCGGCATCAACGCCCGCACCTGCACGACCGAGCAACCCGGTGGCGTGGGCCCGCACGGTGTCGTCCGCATCGTTGGCCGCGACCTGCATGATCACGGCGAGACTGTCGGCATCGGCCTGCGCGGCGAGCAGATCGAGCGCGGCGATGCGCACGGCGGCATCCGCGTCCGCGGTCGCCAAACGCTGCAACACCGCAGGAACCTCGGCAGGCCGAACGCGCGCCGCCTGTAGCCGCTGCAGCACCTGCACGCGCAGCGCTGCGGGCAGACGATCATTCAAGAAAGGCATCAAGGCCGTGATGACGTCGGCAGGCAAGTCAGGACCGGTGGTGGCCCATTCCACCGCCCACGCTTGCAAGGCCGCCGAGCGCTGCGCGACCTGAGCCAAGGCCTGGCACACGGTGGCGGCATCACGCTGCGGCAGCGCGCGCAAGGCGGCCATCAGCGCGTGCGCCTCGCTGTCCGGAAGGTCGCCCGCGAGCAGGGCGATTAATGCCGCCGGTAAGCGCGCATCTTGGCCCAACCCGCGCGCGAGGCGCAGAATCAGCGCGCTGCGTTGCGTGCGATCTTCTTCCCATTGCAATTCAGCGAGCAAGGCGGTGTGCATCGCCGCGAGGTCGGCGAAGCGTCCGCTGTCTAGACTCAATACGAGTTGTCTGGCCGCGCGGCGGATCTCGCCGCTGCGAATGTGCGCCAAGCTTGCGACCAGCGCGGTCGTCATGCCGTCTTGATGCAGGTTGTCATTGGCGAGCGTCAGGATCTGCCGCTGCATCGCCGGCTCAGCCGTCGGACTGCTCAGCACCTGCTGCACCAGCGGAGCCAAGGGTTGCGTGGCCATGACGTTCAGCGCACCGTCAGCGCGATAATGGCGGCGGTGCACACCAGCGAGCGACTGCCATCGCTGTGGCGCAGCTCGACGATCTCGACATCGCAGCGCGCGACCACGCCTTCGAGCGCGCCGCCGCCGCTGAGCAGCAGCCGCACCGCAGTCTGATCCGCCACAGCGGCTTGGAGGGCAGCGAGCATGGGTCGCCATGGTCGCCAGCCTGCGCGCGACGGTCAAGTGCGGCCAGGAGCGCCTGGGAGCACCCATTGCGCCGTCGCCAGTCGCACCAGCATCCGACGGCCATGACCAGCGAGCTCGACCGCGAGTACGACGCCGATGTCGGCCTCTACGGCACCATCTGCCAGCACCAGGGTATCCACACCCGCATGCCCCTGGGCGGACGCGTGCACGAATTGCGCGAAAACGCCTACCGCGCCGTCGCCTTGATCGGTGCCGACGAGGCCGCCGCCCAGGACCGCGGTCGCCACGTGCTCGCCACCGTGCTGACGCACCAGGACCTCGATCCGGTCAGTCCAACCTATGGCATCTGGGGGTATTACGCCGAAGAGCCGCCCGCACAGATGGCTCCGGCTGATTTTAATTGGGCGGATTTCATCGGCTTGACGCTGGCGCGTCTGCTGCATGCGCACACGGATCGCCTCGATACCAGACTGCAGTGCGCGGTACGCAGCGCGCTGCATGCCGCTGCGTACAGTATTTTCCGCCGCAATATGGGGGCGCATTACACCAACATTGCGATCAAGGGTGCTGTGGTCTGCGCCAGCGCTGGGCTCCTGCTCAATGACGCGTTTCTGGCGGATTACGGTGCGCGCCGCCTGGTCGGCTGGGTGGCGTGGACACGCGCGAGCGGCATCACCGAATATAATTCGCCCACCTACAATCTGATCGGTCTGCGCGCCATTGAAGCCGGTCTGACCATCGTTCCGTCGGGGCCTTTTCACATTGCGGCGCGCGATGCGCAGCGCCTGCTGTGGACGAGTTTGGCCGAGCACTACCACCAGCCCACCGCGCAGATCGCCGGTCCGTTCAGCCGCTGTTACCGCGATCTGATCGGCCCGGATGTGCAGGCCTTGCTGCGCGACGGCGCGATCAGCGATCCGCCCACGGCAGCACATCCGTGTCCCACCGATCTGCTGCCGCACTTCCGCACCGCCGTCACGCCGGCGGTCGAACGACAGCATCTCTTCCAAGCCGCGCGCGGTGAACGCGCCGCGGTGGTCGGTACCACGTGGATGGATGATCGCTCCTGCCTGGGTTCGGTGAACCGGGAGAGCCTGTGGTGGCAGCGGCGGACGCTCATCGCGTATTGGACGACGCCCGCTGGCGTCGCCGTGGCCAAGCTGCGCGTGCTCAAGGACGACCACGACTGGGCCTCGGCCGAGGCCCACATCGTGCAGCAGGGCCCGCGCGCCCTGATCGGCGTCAATCTCCTCACCGATCAAGGCGATCAGCATCCGAGCCTCGACCGACCCACCGGTGGCTTCCCGCTGCAGCGCCTGCGCCTGCGCATCGAAGCGCACGCCAGTGACGCGCGCGTGGTCGACGCGCACAGCTTGGCCGCCGGCAGTCATCGCGTGGTCGTGCATCCGCTCGCAGCCGCGTGGGGCCATCTCACCGGGCAGTGGACGAGCGGGGTCGACGCGGGCCTCGCGTGGACTGAATGTGCGCTTGCGGCCCCCGGGCGGGTGATCGATCCAGCGCAGGCTAATCCGCTGCATCTCGCCACTGCGATCGAACTCCTGGCGGACGATGCGGTAGCGACCTCTGGCCCCAGCTGGGAAGAGCGCGGCAATATCGCAGCCGTGACGTGGCCCGCCGTCGGTCTGCGCCTAACCTGGCCCAGCACCGCTCAGCGCTATTCCGGCACATGAACGATTCGGTATAGCGGACTCGGAGTGATCGGCACAAGATCCTCGCGCAGCCGACCGTATAATCTCCGGTGTTCCGCCCCCCGGAGTCGCCTCGCCATGGACGCACCCCGTCCTCCTTGTCTGACCACCGACCAGCAGCGCCGATTTCTGGAGCAGGGTTTCCTGCACATCCCGCAGGTGGTACCGCGCGAGCTGACCGATCGCGCGCTACGCGCGATCAATCACTCCCTCGGTCAAGGCCGACCGAAGGAGGACATCCCCAAGCTCAACGCCCAGTCGTGGTGCCCGGAGCTCGGCGGACAGGACACCATCACCGGGCTATTCAACGACACTCCGGCCTTCGCCATCGCTGAAGACTTGCTCGGCATAGGCAAGGTCGAGCGAGCGAACCATGGCCAGGTGCCACCGCGTTTCCCGCGCAGTCTCGACGTCAGCACCGCCAAGCCACCACAAGGCCACATCGACGGTATCGGCACGCCGACCAACGGGGTACCGGTTGGCACTTATCACCGTGGCTTCACGATGCTGTGCGTGGTGCTGCTTTCCGATCTGCCGCACGCGAACATGGGCAATTTCACCGTGTGGCCCGGCACGCACGAATTGGTCGCCAGCCGCTTGCGTGAACAGGGCCATGGTCTTCTGGCCCAAGGCATTCCCGAGTGGGATTGGCGCGACGTCGGTATCGACCCGCACCCCTGCACCGGCAGCGCTGGCGACGTGGTCTTCGCACACTATCTCACCTGGCACACCGCCAGCCCCAACCTGTCACCGCACATTCGCTACGCGGTGATCTTCCGCGTCCGTCACCTCGCCTGCGGTGCCAACGGCATCGAAGCGCTAACAGAACCGTGGATCGAGTTCGAAGGGCTGACGGATTTGCGTGTGGTCCTATGTCCTAGGTCCAAGGTCTCTTTTGCGACATAGTCCGGCGGAATAAGAGAAGCGCGGCCCCTCATGTCGAAGACCTCCATGCCCTGTGGCCACCGGGACCGCGTGACCTAGGACTTAGGACCCAGGACCTAGGGCTCCTGAACCAAGCGCGCGGCCAAGGCCACGGCAGCGATCAGACTTTCCGCCGATGCCGTGCCCTGCCAGGCGCGATCGAAGCCGGTGCCGTGGTCGACCGACGTGCGCACGATGGGTAGGCCAAGCGTGACATTGACGCCGGTGTCGAAGTGCAGCGCCTTGAACGGAATCAAGCCCTGGTCGTGGTACATGCAGATCCAGGCATCGTAGCGCGCGCGCGCGGCGGGCGTGAAGGCGGTGTCGGGCGGCAGCGGGCCGTCGACGTCGAAGCCGAGTTGGAGCAATTCGTAGATCGCGGGGCGAATTGCCGCTTCTTCGGCGCCGAACAGACCACCTTCGCCGGCATGCGGATTGAAACCGAGCACGGCAATGCGCGGCTTACGTCCGCGCAAGCGCTGGACGATGGCGGCGGTCTGTTCGGCAATGCGCACGATGCGTTGCGGATTGAGCTCCTGCGGCACCGTGATCAGCGCCTGGTGCACCGTGACCAAAGCGACCGCGAGCTCATCGTGATAGAGCAACATCGCTTCACTACCGCTGACCGCGCAGCGCGCGGCGAGTAACTCAGTGTGGCCAGGGAAGGTGATACCGGCCGCATGCCAAGCCTGCTTGTGAATCGGTCCGGTGACCATGGCGGCATAGGTGCCCGCGCGGCAACCCGCGATGGCGTGCTCGACCCACTGCACGGAGGCGGCACCGTGCAGCGCGGCGATCGTGCCCGGCACCACGGCAGCCGCATCGAACCCGGTCGGTCCTGGTTCATCGATATTCATCGGCACCACCAGCTGCAGGCGTTCCGCCACGCGGGCCAACAATGCACGGGAACCGATGAGCACCGGCGTGCACAGCGCGGTAACGCGGGTATCGACTGCGGCACGCAAGGCCAGCTCCGGACCGATGCCGGCGGGATCCCCGATGGTGATGGCCAACCGTGGTGTCATGGGCCGCTGCCGTCACGACGACGCGAGAGCGACATCATCCACCGACCACGCGCAGATCGTCGAGGCGCCATGCCGCGCCGAAGACATCCAGGCCGAATTGCGCGCCGCTGGCGATTTGCGCGCCGCGCACGGTGAAAATCTCGGCGCCATTGAGGCTGATCACCAGCGTGCCGGCGCGGCAGCGCAGCTGGAGCTTCAGCTGATCACCAGCCGGGCGCTGCGAATCTTGCTGCGACCAGCCGTCGACCGCGCGCACGCGGATGCGCAGGTCAGGGCCATTGAATTGCACTTGGACATCGCGCCGTTCGCTGGTGCCACAGGACACCAGCACGGTGGCGCGCTCACTGCCGGCATCGCGCACGTGCAAGGTCAGACCCACTTCCCAATCGTCGCCACCGACGGGCACACTGCAGCGCAGACCAACCGGCTCGCCGGGGGGGCCCGCCAGCGCACCGCCCGCCAGACTCGGTTCGCCGAGGACGGTTTCGATGAAGCGCAGATCGGAAGGTTGCTCGAACGCGAGCACCGCGGCTTCGCGCCCGTGCAGGGCCTCACGTGCGATGACGAGCGGTGGCTCGGCCAATTCTGGGCGATTGAGTAAGGCGCTTGCCCCCGCGGAGTCGTCCACCAGCTGCAACGCGGCAGCGGCGGCCAGCGCATCCGCACCGGTAGCCTGCGCGAGCTGCGGCCGCAGCATCACCCATTTTTGGTTGGGGAAACGCTCCGCCAGCGTCGCTGCCTGCCGGCATTGAGCGAGGAAGGCGCGCAATTCCGTCATCGCCGGTGCGCCAGCAAAAGCCTTTTGTATCGCATCGGCCAATGGTGCTAATGCCGCCGGGTCACCCGCTTCTAAGCGCAATCGCGCGTCGCGGCGACTGCCAGCCAGATGCTGCCGCAAGCGTTCGCGCGCTTCATCATAACGGCTGGCAGCGTCACGACGATCCGCGCGCAACGCGGCGTCGCGCAAACGCGTCAGCACTTGCAGTGCTGCGACGATCTCAGGCGCAGCGGAACCACCGGTCAGCGGTGCCAATTCGCGCTGATACCACGCTTGGCCTTCGCGGCGCACGTGATCAGCGACACGTTGGACTTCACGCAGCCGATCGCCGTTGGAGGAAGTCGCTGGTTTCGCTTCATTCGTCGCGGACAAAGCCGCTTCGATAGCCAATTCCGCCGCGCCATAATCGCGACCGGCAAGGAAGTTCTCCACCTGCTGCCGCGTGCGTGGCCAGGAATCGTCGGTCTGGGTCGTTGCCTCCGGCAGCGATGGATGCACGGCATCTTCGGGCGGTGCACTGACTTGCGGCGTGGTGCGCAGCGGCGGATCGCGCCGCGCCGTTCCGCCCATGAACGGCAGCGCGGGGCGCGCGGCATCTTCTGCCGTAGGGTCGTCCGTCGTGTGCGTTGGCAAACGATTCGCCAACTGCCACAGACCAATGAGTACTACCGTGATCAGCGCCAAACCCAAACCAACCCGCACGCGACGACGCAGACGGGCTTCCGCCAGACGCTCGACGGCCCGTTCCAGCACGGCGGCCGACGGTGTCGGCGTACGCTCCTGCGGGGAGATCGGTGATGTGCTGGCAGCCAGCGCGGCACCAGCGGGGCGGGGCGCGGCTGGCGAAGCCGCCAAAGACTCGCTCACCGGCGCTAATTCGGCGAGAAATTCAGCAATGCTGTGATACCGCCACTCCGGATTCTTGGCCAACAGGCCTTGCAGCAGATGATCGAGCTGCGCACCCTGCGCCGGATGCAGCGTGGCGATCGAGGGAATCGGATTATCGCGATGCGCCGCGCGCCATGCCTCCGGCGTGCTAGCGCGGTACGGGGCCCGACCGGTCAGCAGCAGATGGAAGACGCAGCCGAGCGCATATAAATCTCCCGCCACATCCATACGGCCTTCTGGCGCGCGATAGGCGGGATCGCCGCTGGCCCTGCCGCCCGAAAGGGCCGCCAAGGCACCCGCGACCCCGGGATCGCGCAGACGAATGCGGCCATCGTCGCTGAGAATAGCGGCGTCGCCGTCGAGCAGGCCATAGACGCCGCCTGCCGCATGCACGGCGGCCAATACCTTGGCGACGCGCTCGATCATCAGCACGGCTTCGAGCGGACCAATGGTGCCGCGACCGGCCACAGCGGTAAGCGTGTCGCCCGTGAGCGCGGCACTGGCGATCCAAATCAAGCCGAGCTCGGCGTCGAGACCGCAGTCAAAGCGCTCGGGCAGACCCGGATCGGTAGCGAGGCGCTGACTCGTCAGCGCGGTCA
Source organism: uncultured candidatus Brocadiaceae bacterium (assembly GCA_964415495.1). Classification (GTDB taxonomy): domain Bacteria; phylum Planctomycetota; class UBA11346; order UBA11346; family UBA11346; genus CAYQAQ01. The sequence continues at coordinate 6,962 of CAYQAQ010000126.1, forward strand.
GGGCCTCGGCTGGCGTGCCCAGGTCCGCGAGAGCCTCGGGCGCGACCACCGTCACCCACGCATCGCGGGCGAGGGCAGGCTGCTCGGCGCGGAAGACCGCTCCCAGCGGACTACGGCCGGTGACCTGGCGCAGCACAAAGCCGCCCAGCTTGCGGCCGACCAAGGTGTCCGGATTGCCGAGCACACCTTGGGCCGCCGTCGAACGCTTGACCTGTTCGACCGGCTCGGCCGCCAGTTCCGGCAGCAGGACTTGGATACGGCTCTTGCCGATGCCAATGATATCTTCGTGCTGCAAGGACTCACGGCCATGCACCGGTTTGCCGTTGAGCAGAGTGCCGTTGGCCGACTCCAGATCTTGGAGGAACCAGCGACCGCCCTCGCATAACACCTTGCAGTGCTGACGGCTGGCGCTGCCGTCGCGGATCGCGAGGTCGGCCTCGCGATGCCGACCCAGAATCACGGCATCCCGTCCCTCCAGATCGATAATGGTGTCGACGTAGACCAGCTTACCCATGGGTCGCCCATCGTTCGTTAGCTGCGAACGGTCGCAATGGCCTGTATGGGTGGGGCGGAAAGACGGGAGACGGATGGGAAGACGGGAGACGGGAGACGGGAGACCAATGCCATTGCGTTAACATGTTCGGCATCCCCCGCTTTTCTGGCGAAATGA
>CAYQAQ010000127.1:0-7628 GCA_964415495.1 uncultured candidatus Brocadiaceae bacterium
AGCTGATTTGGTCACCGCGATCATCGCCATCGAACAACGGCTGTGTGGTCGCAGCGCGCGTTTGCGCTGGGATGGTAAGGTCCTGGTCGCGGACGCCGTGTTAACGGCAGAGCCCGCGGCGACGCGTTCACACGCACCGGCGATTGTCGGCACTTTGGTCGTGGTGCTGGCGCTGGTCGCGGTGGCGATCGGCGCGGGGTGGTACGCGATGCGCGATGTCGCCCCTCCAGCAGGACCCACACCCGCTGCGACGGACGGTCCGAAAGTTACCGAGCCATCGACCGAGCCGGTTGGCACCGTGGCAGAGCCCAGGGTGTCTCCGGATGTCGTGGTTGCGCAGGCGGCATCACCCGCCGATCTCGAGCCAGCGACACCCACGACGCCGAAGTCGCCAGAGCCTGTCCCGGTGCCGCCAGTGGTGGAGGGTGCGGTCACTGCCCCCGTTGTTCCCAGCGAACCGCCGCCGGTGGCGCTGATTCCTGCACCCGTGTCGCCCACCGAAACCGCGTCCGTGGCACCGACGCTGCCGGCAGAACCACCGCCGGTGGCGACGAACACCGTGGCGGAAACTCCGGTCGAGGCGGCGCCAGAAATGGCGCCGGTGGCACCGACTTTACCCGCCGAGCCGCCCCCGGCGGCGACGGTTGCGGTTCCCGTTCCCGTGGCGGCACCCAGCGCGCCAGCCTTGGTGCCGATCGCCACCGTGCCGCCTGCGGCGCCGGTGCGTCCCGCGAGTTTGTTCGTGTCCTCGATTCCCAGCGGTGCCACGGTCGAGGTCAACGGCGAGGTCAAAGGCACGACGCCATGTACCATCCCTGGTCTGCCCGCCGGGGAACATCGCCTGCGCGTCCATGGCCACGGCGCCGATGAGCGCACCGTCGTGGTGTTGCCGGGGGGCCGCATGACGCGCATCAGCACGCCGCTACCGGAACCGGCGCGGCTGGAACTGTTGAATTTGCCGGCCCAAGCGCGCGTGACCGTCGATGGCAAGCCGTATGCGCCGAGCATGGCAGTGCTGACCGGGACCATCACGGTGCAAGTGATCAGCGCGGGCGGTGCGCGGGCTTTTCAGGTCGACACCGTGGTTGGGCACAATGTGTTCGGCTATAGCGAATGATCAGATGCGCGTGAGGAGAACGGCGGCGCTCGCGACTACGGTCGAGAGCGAGCGTGGCTCCTTGTGGAGCCTGCCGCACCCGTCGCGCGCAGGGGTCAAGGCCGCCTCAGGCGCCGAGCGGCAGCGAGGGTAGCCTTGACGCCGAGCACGAGGGGTACGGTGGGCGGAAGAAGGAGCCGCCGCAGAGGTTCTTTGCCGAAAGAGTCATCTCACCTAACGCTCCCGCACAGTGATGCGGAGCGACTTGACGACCGACGCGCGACGATAGGCAGCTCGCCGGAACTTGGCTTCCACGCCAATTGCTGGGCATAATGCCATTGGTGGCGGTGACCGCTCATTACGCGCCTTCGGCCACCTCGTCGATGATGCCTTGGCCGCGTTTCACGTGCAAATCGTATTCGACCAGCTTGCGGTCGAGCGTGACGCGGTTGATGCCCAGCGCTTTCGCAGCACGCAGTTTGACGCCGCGTTCTTTATTTAAGGCCCATTGAATCAAAATGCGTTCGGCCTTGGTCACCAGTTGGCCGATGTCAGGCGAACGCGCATCGGCGTAGTGTTCCAACGCGGATTGCAAATCCGCGTCGGGTTCGTGCGGTCCACGCGCGACGAGTGTCATCGACATCGTCGGTGATTCCGAACGCTCTTCGGCCGCGTAGGAGCGGATCGTCGTCGGCACCAGTTCATCGGTGAAGACACCGCCGGGGGCGAGTACCACCACTTTTTGCACGCAGTTTTCAAGTTCGCGGATATTGCCGGGCCACGGATAGCGGCACAGCATCTCCAGCACCGGGCGCGGCACCTCTTCGACGTTCTTGAAATTGGCGCGGTTGAAGCGCTGCAGGAAATGGTTGATCAGCAGCGGGATGTCTTCCGGCCGCTTGCGCAGCGGCGGCACGACCAGGTTGACCACATTGAGGCGGTAATAGAGATCTTCGCGGAAGCGACCAGTCTCAACCTCGCGCGTCAGATCGCGATGGGTCGCAGCGATGATGCGTACATCGACCGGGATGCTGCGATGGTCGCCGACGCGATTGATGCAGCGTTCTTGCAAAACACGCAACAGCCGGACCTGAACTTCGCTGGAAATTTCCCCCACTTCGTCGAGGAACAAGGTGCCGCCATCGGCGATCTCGAACACGCCTTTGCGATCACGATCAGCGCCGGTGAACGAACCCTTGGTATGGCCGAACAGCTCGGATTCGAGCAGCGTCGGCGAAAAAGCGCCGGCATTGACGGTGACCATCGGTTTGTGCGCGCGATGGCTGTGGCTGTGGATCAGGCGGGCGATGAGCTCCTTGCCGGTGCCGGTCTCGCCTTGGATGAGCACGGTCGCGGTCGAGGCCGCCGCGCGTACGGCGGTTTGGATCAGCGTGTTCATAACGCCGGAGACGGTGAGGATTTCGTGCTCACGCACCTGCGGCGTCAGTGATTCGCGCAGCGCGTGGTTTTCCTCCGACAGCTCGCTGACCTCCAGCTGCAAGCGCAAACGATCCATGCACCAGCGCGAAATGGCATCGACCAAAAAGGCCGCAGCGTCTTCGGCGTCGTGATGGCTGACCAGGAGTGTCCCCACCGGCACGTTGCCGTCGCGGATCTGGCGCGCGACGACGGGCAAGTGGTCGGTGTTGATCGGCGCTGTGGTCGGGCCGGCCATCGGCGCGATCTCATCGACTTCGGCAATGCCGTCGCCGACCAGAAAGGTTCCCGCCGGGGTGAGGTGGCCCGGTCGGGCTTGGAACCAGATACCTCCGATGCTTTGCCAGGTCGCGACCTCCTGCCACAGCAGGTCGAGGATCAGGCGTGGACCCGAGGCCGGGTCCAGCATGTGAAGGACGGTTCCGACGCGCGTGGGCCAGGTCCGCATGATGCATCACTATGCACATGGCGCGCCAAGGCTTGGCGGGGGGGCAGTGGTCGATTGTGCAGCAGGCAGCCCCCACGTTTGCGCTTTGAGCATCGTGCGGAGTGAGCAACTGCTTCAACTTTGAACAGCAGCCACGAGGTTATGTCCGTGAGGTGGAGCGGACGGTCGGCCGCACATCCTGGCTTGTCCATACCTGGAAGAGTTGAGCCGCATGGCGCAGCGCGCGCAGACGGTCGCGTGTCCAATGCTGCGGCGTGCTGGCATCGAGGCGCAGCACGGCCAGCAAGCGGTCGCCCGTCAGCACGGGAACCAGGGCGACACTGACCGGCGCGTCCTCGGCGAAGCAGGGGGCCTCATCGCCGGGCAGACCCGCGGGCGTCCCCGCGATGGTGGCTCCATCGGTGAGCTCAGCCTGCCAGCGGCGCAGACGCGGGCGCCAGGACAATGCGGTCCACCCGCTGCTGGCAACACCCGAGCGCAGATGCTGATGCGTCACGCGCAAGCCGTCGCTATCGGCTGCCAGCAGGAGTAGGCGATCAGCTTCAAGACCTTCGCGCAGGGTGCGGAGCGCCAGCCCCGGATCACGACGCGTGCCACTGCCGGCGAGCAGATCGCGGGCAGTGGCGGCGAGTGCACGCTCCAGGCGCCAAGCGCGTTCCAGCTGGGCGCGCTGTTCGGCGCGCTCCAACGCCGCGACGGCGCGTGCAGCTGCGACCCGGAGCACGGCTACGGCTTGGGGATGCGGCTCGCCGGGGGCGCGCACGGCGATGGCGCCGCGCAGTCGACCGCTCTCATCGCGCAAGGCCAGGACCGTGACCTCGCCAAGCTGCTGTGGGCCAGGCGTATCGGGAATAGCCGTAATGCGAAGGTCCTCCACTGCTCCCCAAGAGGCTGCAACACTGGGCGTGCTGCCCTCATCGGCGACCACGCACACGCAGCCGCTGGCCGACCATGCCGCGCCCACTGCCGCCACCACGCCCGGAAGGCAGTCCTGATCGTTCGTTTCGGCCACGGCTGCCAAATCACGCAGCGCGGCAGCGGCGCGAGCGACGCGGTCGCGGTCATGCGCCGCCTGCACCGTGGTGCGCACGGTGTGGCACAGCCGTTCCGCACTGAGCTGATCCTTGGCCAGATAATCGTCAGCCCTGGCCTTCAGAAGGGCGACGGCGATCTGATCATCGCGACTGCCGGTCAATGCGACCACAGGCAAACGATTCTGCGGGCGCAAGCGCTGCAGCACCAGGACGCCATCGCCATCGGGCAGATGATAATCGAGCAGCAGAATATCGGCTTGTACGATGATGCGCTCCAGGTCGCTCACGGCCGCGCCTTCGTCAGCTACCGTCAGCAGAGGATCGTAAGCGAGCAAGCGACGGATGTGGAGGCGATCCACGGTATCGTCATCGAGAATGGCGACGCGGATGCTCATGGCCTCACGGTGCCTCTTCGCTGATGTGCCAATAGCGAACCATAGCGGCTACGGTGTCCTGGTACGCGGCACGGTCCAGGGGTTTGGCGAAGAATCCGGCCACACCCGCAGCGAACGCGGCCGCGATGTCTCGTTCGTCGCGCGACGTCGTCAGCGCCACCACAGGGATACCGAAGCGGCGCAGTTCCGGTAAAGCGTCGAGCCCACCACGGCCAGGCAGATTGAGATCGAGCACGATCACGACCGGGCGTGGAGTCTCGTGCAGGCGTTGCATCGCTGTCTCAGCCGAGGTGACGCAAACAATCGGAGCACCCAGCCCCGCGGTGGTGGCGGCGCGACGGAAGGCCTGTTCGTCGACGCTGTCATCTTCGACCAGTAACCACGGGCGCTTGGAATTCATGGCGTCGCTCCTTCGCGTTCCTGCTCCAGGAGCGGCCAGCGCACCCGGAAGGTCGCTCCGGCACCCAACGCACTGGTCACCGTGATGTCGCCCCCGCGATCGCCGACGATTTTGCGGACCAAGGCGAGTCCCAGGCCCAGTCCGGGGGCGCGGTCCTTCGGGGCTAGGGTGTGAAAAATCGTGAAAATGCGCTCGTGGTGAATCTGATCGATGCCGGGACCGTCGTCGCTGACCGCGATGACCAGGGCCTCGGTCTCACGCGTCCAGCGCACCGTGAGGGTACCGGGTGGACGATGGTGGTGGCGAATCGCATTGGCGATGAGGTTGCTCAGCACCTGCCACAAGTGCACGCGATTGGTGGTGACGGTCAGTGCTGGTCCCGAGACATCGAGCTGGAAGCGGGGGTCGAGATCTTGTTCGGCGACGATCTCCTGCACCAGCTCCGCGAGGGCGAAGGTCTCGGCCGTGCCCGCGCGGCGTCCTGCCGTCGCATACTGATGCAAGCCGTCGATCAATCCTTCAAGGCGTTTCACCCGATCCCGCAGCAGATGCATTTGCGAGCGATGCTGGTCATCGAGGAGGTTGGTGAGGTCTTCCTCGATCCACGCCGACAGATTCGCGATCGCGCGCAGGGGTGCTTTGAGATCATGCGACGCGACGTACGCGAATTGGTCCAACTCCTGATTGCGCCGTTCGAGATCGCGCGCGTGGCGCTGCAAGGCGGCCGTGCTCTCACGCGCGATGGCAATGCGCCGCTGGCCACCAGCGGTGGTCATCGAACCGAAACCGACATCAAGGCGCCGTGTGCGACCGTCGGCAACGATGGTGGCACTGTGCATGCCGTCATCATCGCCGTCTTCCAGATGCAATGCGGTGCGGAAGGGCATGCCGATAAGCGTGCCTTGCGGAATGCCCAGCAAGCGGGTCGCCGCCGGATTGACCGCCTCGATGCGGCCATCGGGGGCAATGACCAGCACGGCGTCATAGCAATGATCGAGCACGCCGCGCACATAACTCTCGGCGGCGATCAGGCGGCTGCGCTCGACCGCCACGCGCTGAACCATGGGCCGGAAGATGAGCAGCGCTTCGAGCACCAACGCGATCAAGGTGGCGGCGAGCACCATGTTCTCGGTGCGCTGCAGGCGATCGATTTCCGCTTCGCTTTCGGCCTGATAGACGCTGACCAGTCGGTCGAGCAAGGTCAGCAGGCGGCCATCGGCGACTTCCAGAACCCAGCGCAGATCCGCATCATCGAGCGCGATCGCATCGCTGGTCGCGATGCTGCGGACGCGCGCGAGAAAATCGCGCACCAAGGGATCCAGCGGGTCATCGCCGGCGAAATACAAGGCCTTCACCTGCGGTGACGGGGCGCCGGGCAGACGCAGCTCGGCGTTGCCGTAGATCAGGCCGTCGTGCGCGCGCTCCAAGCGGATGGCGGTGACCAAGGCTTCGTTTCCGGCGCGGGCACGCACCGATTCGTCGCTGCTGACGGTACGCTGCAAACAGGCCAAGGCGGCCCGTTGCGATAAATAGCGCCGCTGACCGCTGAAATTGATGATCGCTGCCGCTGTCTCCTGAGCCATGATCGCTTGGCGCAGGGCCAACCACGCGGCCATCGACAAGGCGGCGACCAATCCTAAGGCCAACACGTAACGCACCGTCATCCAACGCGTGGTTTCCCGACGCGCGACGGAGCGCAGCAGCGAGGACGACGTCGAACTCATCGCGGCTGCTGTTCCAACAACTTGCGCACATCGCCACGGCACGATCCACAGGCCGTGCCGGCGCGCGTGGCGCTGCAGATACCGTCGAGGGTCGTCGTGCCAGCAGCGATGCAGGCGCGAATATCCTCATCGCCCACCTGATTGCAGACGCACACTACAGTGCCGCGCGGACCGCTGCCACCACCCAAGCGCAACAGGCGGCGGCGCAGATCATCCAATTCCGTTCCGGCCGCAATGAGATCGCGATGTTCGGCGAAGCCATCGACATCACCGAGCAGACAGACGCCGACCAGCTTGCCGCTGCGGATCACGGCTTTGCGATAGATGCGTTCCTGGGGGTCGTGGTGAACGACGACGCTGAGATCCTCGTGGCCATCCGTGTCGACCAAGCCGCAGGCGGCCAAGGCCACGCCGCGTATCTTGAGAATCGCACCCTCGGTCACACCGCGCCATTGCGCCTGCGGATCACCGCGCAACACGCCGGCGAGGGTCTTCGCCATCGCCTCGGCGCCCGCTGTCGTGCCGACGCGGCGACCTGCGTGTTCGGCGCATTCGCCGATGGCGTAGATGTGCGGGTCGCTGGTGCGCAGCTCGCCATCGACGGTGATGCCCGCACCGCAGGCCAGGCCCGCGGCGCGGGCAAGTTCGCTGTTCGCGACCGTGCCGGTGGCGAAGACCACCGCGTCGCACGCGATGGTCGTGCCGTCGTCAAGGCGCACGCTCTCCACCCGATCGACGCCGCCGAAGCCCAGCAGGTTGGCGTCATAGCGCACGGCAATGCCACGTTCCTCGAGATGGCTGGCGAGCAGCTGCGAGGCGGCGGCATCGAGAATGCGGCCCATCAAGCGGCGGCTGCGTTGCAGCACCGTGACCTCCGCGCCGAGATGGCGCAGCGCATCGGCCAATTCCAGACCGAGCAATCCTGCGCCTTGGATGATGATATGGGCCGGTCGCTCACGGCCGAGGCGCAGCGCTTCGGCGCGAATGCGCTCAGCATCGCCGCGATTGCGCAGGCCGTAGGTGCCTGGCCGCGCCAGGGGCCCGGTGGTCGGCTTATTGGCGCGCGATCCGGTGGCGAAGACCAGCACATCGTA
>CAYQAQ010000128.1:0-7611 GCA_964415495.1 uncultured candidatus Brocadiaceae bacterium
GACGGTGGCGCAACCGGGGGGCCTTGGTAGGGTCCCAGCCCTCCGGAGGTGCCCCATGTCCCAGCAGGAGCCCATCGTCGCGAAATTCGGCGGCACGTCGGTCGCCACCGCTGACCAGTTGCGCAAAGTCCAGGCCATCATCGCCGCCGATCCCCGGCGTCGCCTGATCGTGCCGTCGGCGCCCGGCAAAGCGCACCCCAAGGACACCAAGATCACCGACCTGTTGCTGCTCTGCCAACAATTGGCCAAAGAGCACCAGGACATCACGCCGCAGTGGAACCAGGTGCGCGGCCGCTTTGAGCAGATCATCCGCGATCTCGGCCTGAATCTCGATCTCTCAAGCGTACTGGATGAAGTCGCTGCCCGCATCACCGCTGGCGCGTCGCGCGACTACGTCGCCAGCCGCGGCGAGGCCATTCACGGGCACGTCGTCGCCGCACTGCTCGGTGCCGAGTACGTCGACGCTGCCGAGGTCGTGTTTTTCAATCGCGGCGGTCGTCTCGATCAAGCCAAGACCTACGCCGCCATCGCCAAGCGCTGCGGCGATCCGGCCAAGCGCTACGTGATACCCGGCTTCTACGGCAGCACGCCCACCGGCGAAATCAAAACCCTGTCGCGCGGCGGCAGCGACGTCACCGGAGCCATCGTCGCGGCTGCGATGCGCGCGAGCTTGTATGAAAACTGGACCGACGTCAGCGGCGTGCTGATGACCGATCCGCGCGTGGTAGCAGAAGCACGCACCATCGACGAGATCACCTACAGCGAACTGCGCGAATTGGCGTACATGGGCGCGTCGGTCCTGCATGAAGAGGCCGTCTTTCCCGCACGCCAAGCCGGCATTCCGATCAATATCCGCAACACCAACCGCCCCGACGACGGTGGCACCCGCATCGTCAACACCCGCGATCCCGGCACCCAGGTCGTGGTCGGCATCGCCGGGAACAAGGGTTTCTCGGTCATCGCCCTGGAAAAGGCGCTGATGAACAACGAAGTCGGCTTCGGCCGCGTCGTCATGGAAGTGCTCGCCCGTCACGGCGTCAGCTACGAGCACGTCCCCACCGGCGTCGACACCATGTCGGTCGTGGTGTCCGATAAGCAACTCGTCGACGAAGATGGCATCTCCAAGCTTGATGCCCTGGTCGAAGATCTGACCAACATCATTAAGCCCGACGTGATCAAGGTCCTGCCCGGCATGGCCCTGGTCGCCACCGTCGGCCAAGGCATGAATCACGCCATCGGCACCGCCGCCAAACTGATGACCGCCCTGGCCACCGCCCGCGTCAACATTCGCATGATCGACCAAGGCTCGTCCGAGCAGAACATCATCGTCGGCGTCGAAGAAGACGATCTGCCCAAAGCTATCCGCGCGATTTACGACGCATTTGCCTGATTGCCACCGTCCGGAAGTCCGGAGGTCCGGGAGTCCGGAAGTCTCGTGGGCACGAGCCCCCCGGCGCTTCGGTGGCTCTCACTGGACGTGGTGACGCATCGTTTTCATCCAAACCCGTCGCGAAGGAGACTTCCGGACTTCCGGACCGGGGCAATGACCTACCCGCGCAAGTGCTCCGCGAGGAGGCGAATGTAGAGCTCGTGATCGGCGGTCGCCGCGCATTCGCGGGCGCTGTGCATGGAGAGCATCGGGTTGCCCAGGTCGGCGACGGCGATGCCGAGTTGGGCGGCAGCAGCTGGGCCGATGGTGGATCCGCAGCCGAGATCGGTGCGGGTGACGAAATCCTGCACGGGAACGTCGGCGGCTCGCGCGCAGCGGTGGACGTGCGCCGCCGTGGCGCCGGTCGTGGCGTAGCGTTGGTTGTGGTTGGTCTTCAGCACCGGACCGCCACCCAGACGCGGTTTATGCCGGGGCTCATGACGATCCGCGAAATTGGGATGGACCGCGTGCGCCATATCCGCAGAGATCAGGATGCTCCCCGCCAAGGCGGTCAGGTACGCAGCGCGCGACAATCCCAGCCCCAAGGCCAAGCGTTCGAGCACGCTGCCAAGCAAGGCACCATCGCCGCCCGTATCGCTGCCGCTGCCAACTTCTTCGTGGTCAAAGCAGGCGAGTACGCTGACCACGTCGTCACGACCACGATCACTGCTGCCGATCAGCGCCTGCACGCCCGCATGGCAGGAGGCGAGATTATCCAGCCGGCCAGCAAACAGCAGATCACCACTGACACCGCCGCGCCGTGCGGGCGTCAGGTCAAACAACGACAGGTCATGGCTGACAATGGCGCGGGGATCGACGTGCGCATGCTCGCCGAGCAAGGCGAGGAATTGCGCGCCCGCATCGCCACCCAGGCCCCAGAGGGGAGCTAGGTGCAATTGCGCGTTGAGTTTGAGGCCGTCTTCGTTGACGCGGCGATCGAGGTGAATCGCCAGCTGTGCAACGCGAGCGAGCGGTTGGTCGATGCGTAAGCGCGCCGCCTTGCCGTCGGCGGTCCACACTGTGCCCGCTATGCCGAGATCGCGATCAAGCCACGAATTCCACAGCGCTCCGCCATAGACTTCAACGCCCAACTGCTTGCAGCCTTCGCACGAATACGCCGCCTGCGGTTTCAGGCGCAGATGCGGACTGTCGGTGTGCGCACCGACGAGATGGAAACGCGCCAGCTTGCTGCGCACGACGAACGCGATCAGCGCCCCACCGCGCCGGACAAAAGCCCGGCTGCCCGCTTTCGCCGGGAAGTCCTCGTACTGCGACCACTCCGCGAAACCGGCCTCACGCAGGCGCTCGGCGAGACTCTCGACCGCATGACGGGGACAGGGGCTGGCGTCGATGAAGGCACAGAGATCGGAGACGGGGTCCATGCCGTATCATTGCCCCGGTCCGGAGGTCCGAAAGTCCCTTCATTGCCACCGTCCGGACGTCCGGAAGTCCGGACGTCCTGAAGTCTCCTGTGCGGCGGATGTCTCTGAAAACGCGGTGGCACCCATGCCGCCCCTTCACCAACGTGAGCGCCAGATCAGCCATCGTCTACAAGACTTCAGGACGTCCGGACTTCCGGACTTCCGGACGGTGGCAATGAATACAGAACAGGATTGCGCGGCGACGCGCAGACCTCGCCCGGTGCGATGCCCGGCAGCCAGCTCCGCAGGTCGATGGCTTGGCCGGGAGTCGTCGGTTCCTGGGCGCGCATGTCGATGTCCATATAGATGATGGTCATGACCCGGCGGAAGCGGTTGGTGGTGTTGGGGCCGGCGCGATGAAAGGACCAGCCAGCGTGGAAGCTGACGTCACCCAAGGCATAAGGCTCGACGACGAGCGGACAATCACGCACCGTCCGCGCCAGTACGCGTTCGCTCTCATCGGAGATCTCCAGATCACGGCCCGTCACCAGATGGTGACTGCCCGAAGCAAAAGCGAGCGGCCCCATGTCGAGGGGGATGGCCTGCAGGGGGATCCAGGCGGTGACGGAGTGTTCACTGGCCATTGGCCAGTATTGCTGATCACAATGCCAGGGCGTGAAACCACCGCCGGGTTCCTTGTCGAGTCCCTGGTCGTGGTATATCCGCACTCCGCGGGTGCCCATCAACGCCGTGGCGATGCGTGCGATCCGCTGGCCGAAGACGAAAGCCCGGGCGAGCTCACTGCGCTCCCAGAGATTTTCGACCTGCAGGAAGGCCTTGCCGTAGGTATTGCGCTGCTCCAGGGGCTGACGGTTCTGGCTGCCTTCGGTCACCAGCCGGGTCAGTTCATCGCTGTACGTGGCGATGGTTGCGGGGTCGAGCACATCTGACAGCCGGATATGGCCATCGCGGCGATAGGCGGCGATGGCCGCGTCGGAGAGCATATAAGGGGCGTCGAGATTCGACATGGAGGTGGTGGTCATGCCAGCCAGTCTGCCCCAGCGTCGACCATGATCTACGCGCGGAATGGACTTTCTGATACGATTTTGATGTTCCTGCGATAGACTAGCGATGAACGAGTCAATCCATGCGCATACCTCCCCGTCGTCAGCCGAGTCGCGAACACATCGACCCCGATCACGGCGGGAGTTTTCGCGTGCGCGCATTCCGCCCCAACAGTTGGCCCTTCGCGTGGCATGATCATCCCGAGGCCGAGTTCACGCTGATCGAGTCCGGCAGCGGTTTGCGCTACGTCGGCGACAGCGTGCAGGCTTTCGGGCCGGGTGATGTCTGCCTGCTCGGTCCGCTCCTGCCCCATACCTGGACGGCTGCGCCCCGAACGGGTCGTCCGTGCCACAGCATTGTCGCGCAGTTTCCCGCAGCCCACGCAGGCACCGCCAATCCGTTAGCGGCGATACCGGAGCTGGCGGTGGTGCGCGCCGCCGTCCAGCGCGCCAGTCGCGGTCTCCGCCTGCGCGGCACCTTGGCGCGGGCGGCCGCAGACAGTTTGCGTCAGCTGGCGGCGAGTCGCGACCCGTTTGCGCGTCTCGTCATCCTCTGGCAGGCACTCGCGCGCTGCGCGGATGCCGGACCGCGGCACGTCGAGCTGCTGGCGTCGCCCGGAACGCAGCCGACGCCGTCCACGGATCGCCGGCTGGCCGCGGTCTTGGCGTTGATCGATGCCCATGCCACGGTGGATATCCCCCTCGCACGGGCGGCACAGGTCGCTGGCCTCAGCGATGCCGGCTTTTGCCGCTGGTTTCTGCGCCACACCGGCCGCACATTCGTCGCGTACCGCAATGCCGTACGCATCGGCACCACCCGCCGGCTGCTGCTGGAGACCGACGCGAGCATCGCCAGCATCGCCTTCACGGCCGGCTTCGGCTCCCTGGCCAATTTCAATCGGCGTTTTACGGCGGCGGTCGGCTGCACGCCTCGCGCCTTCCGCGCCCAGCGTCGGTGATGGGCTTGCCATCGGTGTCGTGCGAGATCACTGTCGGCGACCAAAACGATGAACGGCCGCTTCCAGGCCCGCGTCAGCCGCGCATGACGGCTTCGAGCTCGGCCACGCCCTTGGGGATGCTGCGGGTCAGCACCTCGCATCCGGTGGGAGTGATCAGCAGATCGTCCTCGATGCGGATGCCGAAGCCTTCATCAGGCAGGTAGACGCCGGGTTCGTTCGAAATGACCATGCCAGCCGCCAGCGGCTGGGTGTAATCGGCCGGATCATGGACATCCAGACCGATGTGATGCCACAGGCCGTGATGGCGCTGGAATCCGGCATCGATGATCGGCTGCCATGCCAGCGCATTCAGCTCTTCGCGCGTGATCCCGGGCTTGGCATGCTTGCGCCCGAGCTCGTTGCAGTGCAGGACGAGCTCATAGACCTCACGGAAGCGACGGTTATCGAAGCGCCCATGTTGCGGCACCGTGCGCGTCACGTCGGCGCAGTAGCCGCCGGCGGTTGCGCCGGAATCGATCAGCAGCGGGGCTTTTCGCGCCAAGGGCTGATCATTGTGCGGATAATGCAGGGTCGCGCCGTTGACACCGGATCCGACGATGGGTGGAAACGCCAGCGGCCCGTACGCGACCTTGCGGTAATGCATGGTCAGCAGACTGGCGACTTCGGACTCGGTCTTCAGGCGCGGGATCTGCGGCAGCACCGCCAGCAAGCCGGCGCGCGTGATCGCAATCGCGCGGCGGAACCATGCAATCTCATCCGCATCCTTGATCATGCGCTGCTGCACCAGCACCGGCTCTGCATTGAGCACGGTAATGCCGCGCAGCTTCTTCTTCCACGCCAGCGCCTGCTGCGTCTGCCAGCCGGGTTCACGCTCGCGCCAGCACACCGCGAGGCGATTGCCCGCGCGCTTGGCCGCTTTCGCCACGGCGCTTTCAAGGTCACCGATTGCGACCGTGGCATGCACGCCATGCACGCGTCGTGCTGTTGCCCCGGGGCCCAGCCGTTTGCCATCCCACACGATGCGCGCCGGATCGCCGGGATCCAGAAACAGCGTATCGCGCTGCGTCGCGTGCGGATCGATCAGCAGCGCCGCGTCGGGTTCATGGCAGCCACTGTAATAGTCGAACCATGGATCCTGGCGCACCGCGCGCAGCGTGTGCTCATCACACCCGAGCAGCAGCAGCGGCACCTCGCGGTCGAAGGCGGTGCGCAGCAGACGCATCGCCTGCTGGCGGCGGCGGCGATAGGTGGGCAGAGGGAGGCTGAGACCGCGGACGTGCATGCCTGACGAGTGTGCGGCGGCGGTCCTGGGTTCCACCCTCGGTTCCCCCATGCGGCACGTGTCCCATCACGTCGTGGCTTCACGGGACTGGACACCGACCGCCGACCATCCGACGGTGATCAGAGACGTTTCAGGACGAGCCAGGGCATCCGTGATGAGCGTCCAGCATCGCGCGAGATGAGCCAACAGCGTGTGATTGGAGCAATTGCCCAAGTGCAGGTGGATGACCTGCGGTGGTGGGCCGCGCAGAGTGGCACGATCAGCGAAGTCCTGGTCCTTACTGATGATGATCCAACCGGCGTGATGCGCCAGTTTCCAGATGGTTTCGTCGGTTGCCGCAGGATCACCGGCGAGCGCGCCGACATGTTGGGCCGCATGGCCTCGCGCAGCGAACCACGAGACCAGGGCTGGTGGCAACTGGGCATCGACCACGATCACAGATTAGGCGACCCGAGGAATGGGATGCCACGTGCCATTGATCTGGGCGGCCGCGACATCAAGGCAGGCTTTGATGTCTTCTGCCTCCAGGTAGGGGAAATCGGCCAGGATTTCTGCTGCGGTCATGCCTCCGGCTAGCATTTCGAGCACATCGACGACACGGATACGCATACCGCGAATCGTCGGCCTGCCGCCGCAGACGCCGGGAATGATGGTAATACGGTCGTGCATAAGAAGATAACGATACCCAGAAACGGTTGCCAAACCAGCGACAACCGATGCCGATCAAGCAGAAAGCGGCCCCATGGGTTATTCGGTCCACTCTCGTCGGCGATCCGCAGACGCGCCTGCTGATCGTCCGGACGGAATCACGCGTTCCTGATGGGATACCGTCATCCGTAACCACCGGGTTCCACCGGCACCATCGCGCGGCAGACTTCCGAGCGTGTCCAACGACGCCGTGTTTCTGTTGATCATCGCCTTCACGGCCGGCTTCGCCTGGCTTGGCGTGCTCTGCTTGGTCGCGTTGGTCACCCATTGCCTGCGCGGCACCAAAGGCATCGACGTCGACCGTTTTCTCAACCAAGCCGTGCGCTTAGGCGTGATCGCCTGCGCCGCGCTGGTAACCATGGCCGTGCTGATCTGGATCATCTGGAAATGGAAACCGGACCTGGGCTTCTGGGGGCGGTTCGTTCACGGCTACTGGCGGCTGGTGGAGGCGGGGATTCTCCTCGGCGTCACCGGGATGACGGCTGTTGTAGCCACTTTGCGGCGGCGAAAACGGCGGAAAAACTGACAATTGGCGGATGGTGTCCTGAGCCTGGGAGCCGCGACAGGTGGCAGGAACGTGACCGGATCAGTCACCGCCGTGCCTGCCAAGTTTTGTCACTGACAGATTCGGCCGACGGCGGAGGGGGCCAGAGTGACATGGTTTTAACCGAATTCGGGCCACAATCGGCAGAAGGGAACGTAAAACACCCCGTGAACCTGCTCTTGGCGATTTGGCATCCGGCGTGCACACTCATCCCCAAGCCCTCACTAATAACCATCGCACAGGAGCTCCCATGCGCAAAGGCTT